>JAFZKM010000008.1 GCA_017553665.1 Lachnospiraceae bacterium | reverse complement strand
GGCTGCCGGGAGCCGCTATGTATGTAACGGCGCGTTTTATACCGAACGCGGCCGAATATGTTTACGCGCGCGGGATATACAAGGTGTATTCGCAGGCGATGTCGTTCCTTACGGGACTGCTTCCGTTTTCACTGGCCGAGGTGCTGGTGATCGCGGTTCCGGTCTTTTTTGCGGCGCTTATTCCCGCGGCTGTCGTCAGGATGATCGTGAAAAGAACGGGCGTAGAGGGGCTTAAATGCTTAAGGCTCGCCATTGTGCTGGCCGGGATCATCTTTTCCTGGTATATGCTCGGCTGCGGGACGAATTATTACAGATATGAGTTCTCACGGTTCTCGGGACTTACGGTACAGAAATCGACAGTCGATGAGCTGGAGGAACTCTGTAAGGATCTGGCCGTAAAGGCTGCCAAGGCCCGCGAAGAAGCTTCGATAAAGGCGGTATCCGCGGGAAGCATGACATCCGTGAACGATGTCTACTGTTCGTATCTTTCGTCAAAAGAGCTTAAGGAGGCCGCGCGTTCGTCAATGTATGCGCTGGTTGACAGATATCCCGTGATGAAGGGCTATTATCCGAAGCCCAAGGCGGTATTCTTCTCGAGAGTCATGTCCGAGTTTAATTTCACCGGAGTGTATTTCCCCTGGACCGTCGAGGCGAATGTTAACGTCGACATACCCGATTATCCGGTGGCGGTGACAATGTGCCATGAGCTCAGCCACCTTCGCGGATTCATGCGCGAAGATGAGGCAAATTTCATCGGCTATCTGGCCTGTGTGGCTTCGGGCGAACCCGAGTTCGAGTACTCGGGTTACATGCTTGCGCTCACGTATTCGGCAAACCAGCTCTACGGCGATTCGCCCGAGCGCTGGAGGAATGTGCGCGCTCTCTATTCGGACGGAATGGTCGCGGACATGATCGACAATTCGGAATACTGGAAGCAGTTTGAGGAGACGAAAGCGTCCGAGATCGGTGAAAGCATGAACAACGCGTATCTAAAGGCGAACAACCAGACCGACGGTACGAAGAGCTACGGAAGGATGGTCGATCTGCTGCGTGCCGAGCAGCGCGCGAACAGCCCGGAAAACGGCGGGAATTGACAAAACGGAGTATCCCCTTTATAATTGTTACAAAATTGTTACGAAGGGGTCCGGCATGGTATTTGGAAGATCATTAAAGAATGCGGTCTGCGCCCTTCTGGGCGCAGTCTTTTTTACGGGACTTATGAGCGGCGCAGTTAAGGTCAGCGCGGCGTCACCTGCGCTCGGTTCGCTCGATCTTGAGAGCTTTTCCGACGCGGACAGGGAGAGCGCGCTTGAGGATCTCGGCTTTGATACGCCCGAGGAGGAATATCTGGCGGCTTATAAGGATTCGGCGTGGAAGAAGAATTTCACCAAGGCCGAGCTTCGCCTGATGTCCGCGATCATTTACGCGGAAGCGAACGGCATGGGCTTTGACGCGAAGGTGGCTGTCGGGAATGTGGTGTTAAACCGCATGAACGATCAGGATAAATACGGTTATGTTTCCACGATCGAAGAAGTTATTTACGATCACAAATGGGGCTATCAGTTCAGCCCCGTAAAGGACGGTTCCATGGCGAAGGCGCTGAAGCTCTACGACAGCATGGATCCCGACAAATACAAGGACTGGGAGATCAGGGCGATGACCGCCTGCAAGGAGGCCGCGAAGGCCGCGCTTTCGGGCTGGAAGACAGTTCCGGACGATGTCAAGTATTTTAACTCACATCTGACCGCGCAGAGCAAGACCTGCATGGAGAAAGGCTGGAGCTTCAAGATCATCGAGAAGCACATTTATTACACGAAGGACTCGGAGGACTGATGCGTTTGCGTATCGAAACAAAGCGTTTGTCAATGATATCGCTGAGGGCTGCGGCAGTTTTGCTGCTCGCGCTTTTCTTTGCGATGCCTTCGCAGACCCGCCCCGTTCAGGCAGCGCCGCTCTCATTGAGCTCACTTTCGGGCCTGACCGGTGAAGAGGAGCAGGAAGCCTTTTCGAATGAGGGCTGGTCGAAGGATTATTCGGCGGAGGAGCTTAAGTACCTCGCCTGCGTGATCTACTGCGAGACCGAGCCGCTCGGCTACGAGGCGAGGGTCGCGCTCGGGAACATTGTCATGAACCGCGTGAACAGCACGACCGACTGGGGCCATGTGAACACGATAAAAGATGTTATCTACGACACAAAATGGGGACAGCAGTTTGACTGTGCCGCGCCGAAGAAAAAACTCGGGAATAAGTCGATGATGGACAGGGCTTTCCCGCTGTTTGACACTATCCTGGCGGGGGAGACCGGCGATTACGAATGGTGGCAGGTCAGAGGCATGACCGGCTGCATTGAGGCCGCGAAGGATGTAATGTGCGGGATCAAGACCGTTCCGGACAGTTTTGTATATTGCCGCGGCGAGAAATACTTCTCGGTTGACATCGCCTCCTGTAAGGAAACGGGGCGCAGATATCTCATTATCGAGAAGCATATTTACTACGAGAATTAAGTGAAGGACGGCTTGTGTGCCGTCCTTTTTTGTGTTATCATTTAAGTTGCGCCGAAGCGGTCATGGGGTATTTCGCCGCGGCGCGAGAATCGTGAAAAAAGGGGTATGCAAATGGATAATAAATTACTGGCCGGACTGGAGTCCATGGGTCTCGGAAAGATGGCGGACCTGGACCTTTACGGCGATACAAAGGAAGCGGAGAAGAAGGCGGCGGAGCAGAAGAATGAGCCCGTTCAGGTCAATGAGGCGGATTTCCTGCTCGCGAAGACCATGAAGTGCCCTGTCTGCGATAATGAATTCAAGGGTAAGACCATCAAGGCCGCGAAGATGCCGAAGCTGATCTCGAGAGATCCCGATCTGCGCTGCATTTACTCGGACCTTGACGTTTACAAATACGGAGTCGTATCGTGCCCTATCTGCGGCTACGCTTCGATGCTCAAGACCTTCGGACCGATGCCTTCGGCACAGATCAAGCTGATCAAAGAGCAGATCTCCGCTAATTTTACCGGACTCGGCGAAGAGCCGGAGATCTACAGCTACGACGACGCTATCGCGAGATATAAGCTCGCGTTGGTAAATACCGTGGTAAAGCGCGCGAGAGTCAGCGAGCGTGCTTATGTATGCCTGCATATCGCATGGCTGCTCCGCGGAAAGAGACAGAACCTTCCTGCGGATACGCCGAATAAGGCGGCCGAGGAACAGTCGCTGCTCGCGGAGGAGAAGGATTGCCTCGCAAAGGCCAGAGACGGTTTCATGGACGCGTTTTCGAAGGAGAGCTTCCCGATGTGCGGCATGGACGAGGCTACGACCACTTACCTGATCGCCGCGCTCTGCGGAAAGACCGGACAGAGGGAAGAAGCGCTCAGATGGGCATCGAAGATACTTGCGAACACCACTATGAACAACAGGATCAAGGAGCTTGCGAGAAACCTTAAAGAGCTCATTGTCAACGGAGAGATCTGATGGATGAACAATTATACGCGATCCCGGTAAACGACGCGTTCGATTCGGAGTGTGAATGTCCCGTATGCGTGATGTACAGGCAGCTCGAGAAGAATGCCGTGGAATTCACGATGGGACCCTCCTACATGGAGGACGATGTCCGCATGGAGACGAATAAGGTCGGATTCTGCCCCGATCATGTGAAGATGATGTATGAGATGCAGAACCGGCTCGGACTCGCGCTTATGCTGCACACACATACGCAGACCATGATCGCGGAGACCGAGAAGCTCCAGAAGAAGGGCAGGACCTCGGCGGGCGGACTGTTCAGGAAGTCTGAGGAGTCGGCGGTCGGAGCCTACATGAAGAAGCTCGGGCGCAGCTGCTATATCTGCAGCCGCATCGAAGGGACTTTTGACAGATACATTGACACGATATTCTATCTTTACCGTAAGGAAGAGAGCTTCAGAAGGAAGTTCGAGAACAGCAAGGGCTTCTGCTGCGAGCATTACGGAATGCTCTATGAGGCGGCTCCGAGATATCTTTCGGGACACGACCTCGAGGCGTTTACGAAGCTGATCGACAGGCTCTTCATCGAGAATATGAAGCGTGTCTGCGATGATATCGAGTGGTACACGGACAAATTCGATTACCGCAATGTCGACGCGCCCTGGAAGAACTCAAAAGATGCCGTGATCAGGACGATACTCAAGCTTGATTCGGCGGAAGTAAAACTGTAAATATTTTGATCATGAGGTGTCCCGCTCCGGCATGACCGGCGGCGGGACATCTTTATTATATTTTTATAATTTTGCTCTTGTTTTTTCGCCGTAAGTCGGTATAATGATTTTTGGTGGTTAGCACTCGAAGCAAGAGATTGCTAACAATCTAAAGAGCCGGCACATAAAGAAAGCCGGATAATAAAACACGGAGGCGATAGTTATGAAATTGAGACCTTTAGGAGACAAGGTTGTTTTAAAGCAGCTCGAGGCTGAAGAGACCACGAAGTCCGGTATCATTCTTGCGGCGAAGGCACAGGAGAAGCCCCAGGAGGCTGAGGTTGTGGCTGTAGGACCCGGCGGAGTCATCGACGGCAAGGAAGTCAAGATGCAGGTTAAGGTCGGCGAGAAGGTTATCTACCAGAAGTACGCAGGCACCGAGGTTAAGCTCGGCGATGAAGAGTATATCATTGTTAAGCAGTCCGATATCGTGGCTGTGGTTGAGAAATAATATATATCCAAAGGAGATGCATTAAAATGGCTAAAGAACTTAAGAACGGCGCTGACGCAAGAGCAGCTCTCTGCGCGGGCGTAAATAAGCTTGCTGATACAGTTAAGGTAACACTGGGACCCAAGGGACGCAACGTTGTACTCGACAAGAGCTACGGAACACCCCTTATCACAAACGACGGCGTAACCATCGCGAAGGAGATCGAGCTTGAGGATTCCTTCGAGAACATGGGCGCTCAGATCGTTAAGGAAGTTGCCACAAAGACAAATGACGTAGCCGGTGACGGAACCACCACCGCTACCGTACTTGCGCAGGCCATGATCAATGAGGGCGTTAAGAACCTCGCTGCCGGCGCTAACCCCATGGTACTCCGTAAGGGTATGCAGAAGGACAGCGACGCGGCTGTTGCGGCTATCGCGAAGATGAGCAGCAAGGTTAACGGCAAGGATCAGATCGCGAAGGTTGCGGCTATTTCCTCCGGTGACGAGAAGGTAGGCGAGATGGTAGCGGACGCCATGGAGAAGGTTTCCAAGGACGGCGTTATCACCATCGAAGAGTCGAAGACCATGCAGACAGAGCTTGACCTCGTAGAAGGCATGCAGTTCGACAAGGGTTATGTTTCGGCATACATGGCTACCGATATGGATAAGATGGAAGCCGTACTTGACGATCCCATGATCCTTATCACCGATAAGAAGATCAGCAACATTCAGGATATCCTTCCCGTTCTCGAAGAGATCATGAAGGCAGGCAGAAAGCTCCTTATCATCGCTGAGGATGTTGAGGGCGAGGCTCTTTCGACTCTGGTTCTCAATAAGCTCCGCGGCGTATTCAGCGTTGTAGCCGTTAAGGCTCCCGGATACGGCGACAGACGTAAGGCCATGCTCCAGGATATCGCTATCCTTACGGGCGGCACAGTCATCAGCGAAGAGGTCGGCCTTGAGCTTAAGGACACCACGATGGCACAGCTCGGCCGCGCTAAGTCGGTTAAGGTTCAGAAGGAGAACACCATCATCGTTGACGGTGAGGGCAATAAAAAAGATATCGCGGCACGTATCAGCCAGATCCGTGCCCAGATCGCGGAGACAAAGTCCGATTTCGACCGTGAGAAGCTTCAGGAGCGTCTTGCGAAGCTCGCGGGCGGCGTAGCTGTTATCCGCGTAGGCGCAGCTACCGAGGCTGAGATGAAGGAAAAGAAGCTCCGCATGGAGGATGCTCTTAACGCTACACGCGCAGCAGTTGAAGAGGGTATCATCGCAGGCGGCGGATCCACATATATCCATGCGGCGAAGGAAGCAGCCAAGAAGGTTGCGAAGCTCGAAGGCGACGAGAAGACCGGAGCGCAGATCGTTCTGAAGGCTCTCGAGGCTCCTCTTAACATCATCGCGAGCAACGCGGGCCTTGAAGGTGCCGTTATCGTTAACAAGGTTAAGGAGTCGCGCGCGGGCATCGGCTTCAATGCCATGACCGAGAAGTACGTAGACATGGTTCGCGCCGGCATCCTCGATCCCGCTAAGGTTTCACGTTCGGCACTTCAGAACGCTACCAGCGTTGCAGCTACCTTCCTCACCACCGAGGCAGCAGTAGCCACCATCAAGGAGCCCGCACCCGCAGCACCCGCAGGCGGAGCCGGCAT
>JAFZKM010000092.1 GCA_017553665.1 Lachnospiraceae bacterium | reverse complement strand
GAGAACATGGTCATCCAGCGAAGTGCCAGAGCCTGACGTCTCTCAGGTCTAACCTCGATGGGAACCTGGTAAGTAGCACCGCCGATACGGCGTGCCTTAACCTCGAGTACGGGCATGATGTTGTTCATGGCTGCCTCGAAAACCTCCATGGCATCCTTACCGGTTGTCTCCGCAACCTTATCAAATGCGCCGTAAACTATTCTTTGTGCTGTTCCCTTCTTGCCATCAAGCATGATGTTGTTGATAAGCTTGGTAACAATCTTGCTGTTGTACATGGGATCAGCCAAAACGTCTCTTTTAGGTGTATGTCCTTTACGCGGCATGTTTTTCTTCCCTCCTTAACGAATTTGCAGCTTGCGCTGCCATTAAATCACAGGTACTCACGATCCTTCAATAGTGTTACATGCTCGGATTAATTTTATGCCGTGCCCGCAACCGCTGTGTCAGAAAATTAAGCCAAACATTTTATTCTATTTTAAAATAATGAGCTAAATTACTTGGTGTTTCTTGGTATTACTTCTTCTTGGGTCTCTTAGCGCCGTACTTTGAACGAGCCTGCTTGCGGTTAGCAACGCCTGCTGTATCAAGAGTACCTCTTACGATGTGGTAACGTGTACCGGGAAGATCCTTAACACGGCCTCCGCGAACGAGAACAACGCTGTGCTCCTGAAGGTTGTGTCCCTCACCGGGAATGTAGCTCGTTACTTCGATACCGTTCGAAAGACGAACTCTGGCGATCTTACGAAGAGCTGAGTTAGGCTTCTTGGGAGTTGCGGTCTTTACAGCTGTGCAAACGCCGCGCTTCTGGGGAGAAGACGTCTCAACTGACTTCTTATTTAATGAGTTAAAGCTTTTCTGAAGGGCAGGTGCGGTCGACTTCTTGGCAAGAGTCTGTCTGCCGTTCTTTACCAACTGATTAAATGTAGGCATTAATTTTTCCTCCTTCTTGGAAATATTGATAATAGTGCGGTTGCCGACACTTTCGGAAATTATTTTTTCACATCAAAAATAGTCGCCCATAAAGTGCGCACAAAGTGCATTATAACTGCATAGCGGGGACTTGTCAAGATTTTCCGTCCGAAATGTTCTACAATCTCTCGATTTGATTCCCAAAGGTTTTTGTGCTAAACTCCTATATACATTTTGGAATTAACGGGCAATGCCCTGAAAGGACAAAGATGCGAAGAATCGTGCTGATGTTTCTGGCGAACCTGTTCCGCCTGCCTTATATGCTGTTCAAGGTGTTCCGGATGGCCCGGCGCCGCGACATATACACAAAGGAAGAACGCTACGCTGCCCTTCACCGCATGGTGCCCTGGGCGAACTGGGGAGGACGCGTGACCGTAAAGGCCGACGGGCTCGAAAAGCTCCCCGGGGAAGACGGTTTTATAATGTATCCGAACCACCAGGGAATGTACGATACCCTGACGCTGATCGAAGCTCTCGACAGACCGTTCAGCCCCATCGCGAAGATCGAGACCGAGCATGTACCGCTCCTGCGTCCCGTGCTCCTGATGCTCGACACCGAATTCATGGACCGTGCCGATGTGCGCCAGTCGCTCGGAGTCATAACCTCCGTCGCGAACAGGGCCCGCAAAGGTGAGAACTTCGTGATATTCGCGGAAGGCACCCGCAGCAGGAAAGCGAACGAGATGCTCCCGTTCAAGCCCGGAGCCTTCAAGGCGGCCACGCTCTCGCACGCGCCGATCGTACCCGTGGCTTTGGTGGACTGCTTCATTCCCTTTGACCGCAAGACGCTCAAAAAAGTCACGGTTCAGGCGCATATACTGGACCCGATCTGTTATGACGAATACAAAGACATGAACACGCAGCAGATCGCCGCGCTCGTGCACGATCGCATCGAGGCGAAGATCAAGGAGTGTACAAAATGAAAATGAGCCCCGGAAACGGGGCTCAAAATTTTTAGTTCTGCGAATAAATGATCGTCACATCGCGATGGCACTGCAGGATGCTCGCGGGTACCTTCGGGGTAACCGGGCCGTGCATGCACTTCTCGACAATGTCCTTCTTGCCGGCGCCGTTCGCCACAAGAATGATCTTCTTTGCCTGCATGATCGCCCACATGCCCATCGTGATGGCCTTTGTGGGAACCTCGTCGCGGCTCGCGAAGAAGCGCGCGTTCGCGTCGATCGTCATGTCATCGAGCTCTACCTCATGGGTAGCTGCGTAAAATACCTCATCGGGCTCATTGAATCCGATGTGTCCGTCATGTCCGATTCCGAGCAGCTGGATATCGGTGCCTCCGAGCGAAGCCACGAGCTCGTCATAGCGCGCGCCTTCCTTTGAAGGATCGGCAGCCTTGCCGTTGGGCACGTTCGTATTGTTCTTGTCAATATTGACATGATCGAACAGGTTATGGTTCATAAAGTAACGGTAGCTCTGGTCGTTCGTTCCGTCCAGGCCGATGTACTCGTCCAGATTGACTGTCTTAACCTTTGAGAAGTCCAGCTCTCCGGCCTCGTACTTTTTGATCAGCTCCTTGTAGGTGCCGATGGGCGTGGATCCCGTGGCAAGTCCCAGAACGCTGTCGGGTCTCGACTTAACCTGATCCGCGATGATGTCCGCCGCGATGCGGCTCAGCTCTTCATAGCTTCCTGCTTCAATATACTTCATACTATCCTCTCGCGCCGGATCCGTTGGATTTAGTCGCCACTAACTACAGATACGGCTTTGGCGGAGTCCGGAGACTCCGCCAAATATTATAACCACTGTTTAGTAAACGCGCAATACCATGTTACGCAGTCTCGATGGAATTTGCCGCCTGAAGTCCGAGTTTCTCGACAGCTTCCTCTCTCATCTTGTATTTCAATATCTTTCCGGCCGCGTTCATCGGGAACGAATCGACAAACGAAACGTATCTCGGAACCTTGTGCTTTGCCATGTGGGTGCGCACATATTCCTTGAGCTCGTCTTCGGTCATGGTCTCATTTTCCTTCAATACAACGCAGGCCATGATCTCCTCGCCGTAATCCTTGTCCGGAACGCCGATAACCTGAACATCCGCAACCTTCGGATGCGTATAGATGAATTCCTCGATCTCCTTCGGGTAAATGTTCTCGCCGCCGCGGATGATCATATCCTTGATGCGGCCCGTGATCTTGTAATTGCCCTCGGGAGTACGTCTCGCGAGGTCTCCGGTGTGCAGCCAGCCGTTCTCGTCGATCGCGGCCGCGGTAGCCTCGGGCATCTTGTAATAGCCCTTCATGATATTGTAGCCGCGGGCAACGAACTCGCCGTCCACATTGTCCGGAAGATCCTCTCCGGTTTCGGGATCGACGATCTTGCACTCAACGCCGAAGAACGGACCTCCGACGGTATTTACCCTGACTTCGAGCGAGTCGGTGGTCTTGCTCATAGTGCAGCCGGGAGAAGCCTCCGTCTGGCCGTAAACGATAACGATCTCAGACATGTGCATCTTTTCGACAACCTCTTCCATGACCTTGATCGGGCAGGGGCTGCCGGCCATGATACCGGTCCTCATATGCGAGAAATCGGTCTTCGGGAAATTCTCGTGTCCGAGCATCGCGATGAACATCGTGGGCACTCCGTGGAACGCCGTGATCTTCTCTCTGTTGATGCAGTCAAGTCCCTTTCTCGGCGAGAACGCGGTGATCGGGCACATCGTGGTGCCGTGCGTCATCGACGCGGTCATCGCGAGAACCATGCCGAAGCAATGGAACATCGGAACCTGTATCATCATGCGGTCGGCGGTCGAAAGATCCATGCCGTCGCCGATGCATTTTCCGTTATTTACAACATTGTAATGAGTGAGCATTACGCCCTTCGGGAAGCCTGTGGTTCCCGAGGTGTACTGCATGTTCGCGACGTCATGCTTGTCGATGAAGCGGCGTCTGAACTCAACTTCCTTCTGTGAAACGGTCTCGGAAAGCGCAACCGCCTCTTCCCAGGTATAGCAGCCGGGATGCTTCTCTCCCGCCACGACGACATTGCGCAGCACGGGAAGTCTTTCGGCATGAAGTTCTCCGGGCTCGCTCGTCTGCAGTTCGGGGCAAAGCTCATTGACGATCTGCATGTAATCAATGTCCTTGTAGCCCTCGATCATTACGAGCGTATGCGTGTCGGACTGACGGAGCAGATACTCGATCTCATGCACTCTGTACGCGGTATTTACCGTAACGAGCACGGCGCCGATCTTCGTGGTCGCCCAGAATGTGATGTACCACTGGGGCACGTTGGTCGCCCAGATCGCAACATGGTCGCCGCGCTTTACGCCCATCGCGATAAGGCTGCGCGCGAAAGTGTCCACGTCATTCCTGAATTCAATATATGTCCTCGTGTAGTCGAGCTCCGTATAACGGAACGCGTACTGCTCGGGAAATTCCTTGCACATGCGGTCGAGCACGTCGGGGAAGGTCTCGTCGATAAGAGTCTCCTTCGGCCATACGTATTTGCCGGTATGCGATTTATTGTCCTGGAGATAATCCTGCTGTACCTCACGGTACTTTGCCATATAATGCGCGAAATGGGGGAATACGATACCCGCGCTCTGCAGGTTGGTCGCCCAGCGCTTTACCCACTCAAGAGAGATATATCCGCTGTAATTGATCTCCTGAAGGGCGGTAAATACATTGCGCAGAGGCATGTCGCCCTCGCCCATGAGCTTATAGGCAGGCTTCCCGTCCACCATGATGCTGTCCTTTACATGGACATGACGGATATACGAGCCGATATTCCTGATAGTCTCTTCAGGCGACTCACCCATGTATCTGTAGGGATGATGGATATCCCAGAGTGCCGCTACTTTTGCGCTTCCGACCT
>JAFZKM010000091.1 GCA_017553665.1 Lachnospiraceae bacterium | reverse complement strand
GGAAAGGATATGACCTGTCACTGCCTCATTGCGAAGGTTCAGCTTCACGAGATCGTAATTGCCTTCCCAGACCTCATACCAGAGCCCGTCATTGTACGGAGAATTCCCCCCGAAGTCGATCCTGCCGAACCAGTCTGTATAGGGTGACGCCTCGCGCCTTTCGACCACATCCCTAAACTGCGGAAAGCCTCTTCCGACATGATTGAAAACGCCGTCAAGGACGACTTTTATCCCGTTCGCGTGCAGCTCATCGCAGACTCTCTTAAAATCTTCGTTGGTCCCGAGCCTCACATCGATCTTTGTATAGTCGCGGGTATTGTATCCGTGCGTATCAGATTCAAAGACAGGCGAAAAATAAACCGCGTTCGCTCCCAGTTTTCTGATATGCGGGATCCAGTCGAGCACTTTTAGTATCCTGTGCTCAAGGCATCCATCATTTTCAAACGGCGCTCCGCAGAACCCCAGCGGATATATCTGATAAAAAACGCTCTCAAAAGCCCACATACTCAACGCTCCTCTTCGCAATCCGGTCCGGAATCAAAACAGCCGGACCGTACACAGCTATTTTATCAGACTGTGTGCCGGTTCGGCTATACAATAATAATAATTTACATCTTTTTGAAGAACATTACATCTTCGCGATATCGTCCTGCGAAAGGATCTTTATGCCCTTGCTCGTGAGCTTCGCTTCCGCGGTCTTGGTGTCCGCGACGCGGAAGATCATATATGCGTGATCCATCGTCCTGCTGCTCGAGAACGCGTACATATACTCGATATTGACCTCGAGCTCGGAGAATACTGCAAGCAGACCGTCCAGTCCGCCCGCCTCATCGGGAACCTCAATGGCAAGAACCGGAGTCAGGTTCGCGATGAAATCATTCTCGTTAAGTGTATTGATCGCGCTCAGGGCATCGTCCACGATAAGTCTTGCCACGCCGAAACCTACGGTCTCCGATACCGAGATGGCGCGGATGTCGATCTCGTGAGCTGCCAGGAAGCCTGTCATCTTCTTAAGTGTTCCGGGCTTATTCTCCAAAAAAACCGAAATCTGTTTAACGCTCATAAATAACTCCTCCCAAAACAATAAATGGTCATCTCGCAAACATAGTTTGCTCGATGTACGTTGGCTCAAAGTTTTCTTTTATCGATAACACGTACGGCCTTGCCCTCGCTTCTCGTGATCGACTTGGGCGCGAGCAGCGAAACCTTCGCCTTGATGCCGAGCATGGACTTGAGGCCCTCCGCCAGAGTCTTCTGCTTCGCTTCGATCTCACCGATGCTGTCCGTGAACATCTCGGGCGTCATCTCAACCTGAACGTCGAGAGTATCGGTATTGTTCACGCGGTCTACAACGATCTGGTAGTTTGCCGCGTATCCGTTGTTCAGGAGAACCGTCTCGATCTGGCTCGGGAATACGTTTACGCCGCGGATGATGAGCATGTCGTCGGAACGGCCCATGGGCTTCGCCATCTTGATATGGGTTCTGCCGCAGGGACACTTCTCGCGGAACAGCCTGCAGATATCCCTGGTCCTGTAGCGGATCATCGGGAAAGCTTCTTTATCGACTGCCGTAAATACAAGTTCGCCGACAGATCCTTCGGGAAGAACTTCTTCCGTTTCGGGATCGATGATCTCGGGAATGAAATGGTCCTCGTTTACATGCATTCCGCTCTGCGCCGAGCACTCAAAAGCAACGCCTGGACCCGAAAGTTCTGTCAGGCCGTATATATCGTAAGCCTTAAGACCCATGGTCTCTTCGATGCTCTTTCTCATTTCCTCGCTCCAGGCTTCGGCTCCGAAAATGCCGGCCTTGACCGGGATATCGTCGGGACCGAGTCCCAGCTCCTTCATGCGTTCGGAAAGATAAGCCGCGTAGCTGGGCGTGCAGCACAGGATAGTTGTGGACAGATCCTGTATGAACATGATCTGTCTGTCGGTATTGCCCGAACTGGTGGGGATCGTAAGGCAGCCTACCTTATGCGCGCCGCCGTGAAGTCCCGCGCCGCCCGTGAACAGTCCGTAACCGTATGAAACCTGAATGACATCCTCATCGGAGCCGCCTGCCGCCACGATCGCACGTGCGCAGCAATCTTCCCACAGATCAAGATCGTGCTGCGTATAGAACGCTACGACACGCTTTCCCGTAGTACCTGATGTGGACTGGATGCGGACGCACTCTTTAAGAGGCTTTCCGAGAAGGCCATAAGGATACGCGTCCCTTAAGTCTGCCTTCGAGAGGAAAGGAAGCTTATGCAGATCGTCCACCGACTTAATATCGTCCGGCGTAACTCCCTTCGCTTCCATTTTTTTGCGGTAATAGGGAACATTCTCCCATACACTCTTAACCTGCTTAATAAGTTTCTCCGACTGGATCTCTCTTATCTTATCCAGACTTGCGCACTCTATCTCTTCCTGATAATAGCGTTCCACGGCTTTTCCCCCTTCTTTATCCGGTCACTCGCCGGATTTTTTAAATTATCACAAGAATACTGCATATTTATTCAAAAAGCAAGAAAAACCGTACGCTTATCTGTCAATTATCTTCTCCGCGGGCAGATACTTTCTCAGGGTCTGCTCAAGCAGCGAAGAATCGATGGGTTTGGTCAGATAGTCGACAAAACCGGCCTCAAGATAGATATTCCTGCTGCCTGCCGTCGCGTTCGCGGTGAGAACGACTGCCGCGGTATCTTTATTCAGCGAATCAACCGACTCGCGTATAAGCTTTAAGGTTTCGATCCCGTCGATCTCCGGCATCATATGATCGAGAAGGATCATATCGTACTTCTTTTCCTTACACATCTGTACGGCCTGCAGGCCGCTCTCGCACAGATCCGGAACGACATCCACACGCTTCAGGAGCAGTGAGAGCAATGTAAGGTTGATCGATGTATCATCAACAGCCAGTACCGCCGCGTCCTTTGCCGAGTAATCTCCTCCCGCGTCAGCCGCCACAGCACTTGCGGACTTCTCGAGGAAATCCCTGCTCACGAGTTCTTCACCGACCGCTTCCACGGGAAGCACGATCGTAAATTCAGACCCGCTTCCGTATTTGCTTTCGACATCTATGGTGCCGCCCATGCAGTCAAGGATGTTCTTGACAATGGCCAGTCCGAGTCCGGTACCCTCGATATTCCTGTTCTTTTTGATGTCCGCGCGTGTAAACGCCTCAAACAGATGCTTCCGGTCTTCCTCGCTGATGCCTCTGCCGGTATCCTTAACGCTCAGCTTCAGCGCGAACATGCCGCCGTCCGTTTTCTCTCCGCTCACGGTAAGGGTAACCGAGCCTTTGTCCGTATATTTGATCGCGTTATTGACCAGATTGATGATCATCTGACGGATACGGAATTCATCCGAGATCTGCCTGTCGGGCACCTCGCCCTCAATGACCATCTTCAGTTCGATCGATTTTTCATCCGCGCGTTCCTTAAGCATCGGGCGGATATCACGCAGCAGGGCCGAAAGGCTGTATTCCGCGTTTGTGATCTCCATCTTGCCGGCCTCGATCTTGGAAAAATCCAATACATCGTTGACCATCATCAGGAGCATCTTTCCCGAACTCTTCGCGACCTTCGCGTATTCGTCGATCACGGGATCCCTGTTCTCGCGAAGGATCATCTCATTCATTCCGAGTACCGCGTTGATCGGAGTACGGATCTCATGCGACATGCTCGCGAGGAATCTGGTCTTTGCCTCCGAAAGATCGATCGCCTGCTGCCTCTCGTCGGTGATCGTCTTCAGATCCCTGATCTGCTGAATAACAGCCAGAGTCAGAAGGAAGGCGAGACCGAAAAGCATGGGCAGCTCATCGTTCATCACGGGCCAGAGGTTAAGTATCACTATCTCGGACATCGCGCATACCAGAAAGCCCGCGAAACCGATCGCCGTATATTTGTATTCTACGATCTTGCCGCTTATTACCTCTTTGATAAGCACAGCCATCGCAGCAAGCACTACAACGCCCAGAACCAGGTCTATATACACCAGCGCGTTCGGGAACGAGAATGTGCCCGTAAAGTGCAGTATCGGCCAAACCAGCGAGTTGACCAGCGAGATTCCGAAAAGCCCCAGCATGATCCCGCGGTAGCGTCCGTGCTGAAGCGCGTCCAGATAAACGATCAGACTGAACGGGATAAAGAGACAGAGCATATAGTTCACAACGCCGTCGATATAATAGTGGCCGTAAATGAACGGATACAGATATGAATTCGTGATGATCCAGCACGAAAGAACGATGATGCTGAGCGCGCCGTACATCATCTCAATGCGCTGCTTATAGAACAGCCTCATCGCGATGCTGACCACAAAGATGACCGACGCGAAGTTCAGCAGGACCTCGGCCACCCTGAAAGAAAGACCGTAGCGGTCCATCTTATAGGCGATCAGATCGCCCTCGCCCGCTACAAAGGTATCCTGATATACATGTCCGCGTCTGGTGGTGCCGATCCTTTTGACCGTAACGTCGGCTCCGGAATCCAGATGAGTCAGAGGGACCAGCATCACAAAGCGCTTGGCGATGCCTCCGGGAATGAGGACATCCCTCGATTCATTGAAATCCTTTCTCAGCTCGCCGTTCACATAAACTTCGATATCGCCGCCGGTTATGATGCCGAAATAATAATTATCGCCTATACCCTGCGGCAGTTTTGCCTGCATCGTAAATGTTCCGATCGTTCCGTCGCTGTTCCTGTATGCGCTTCCGGCCTTGAAAACACTGCCGTTCTCATCCGTAACCTGCCACTCATCGATAAATACCGGATCTTTGGTCGCTATCGGATCGGACCGGTCGGCTGCGTTAAAACAGATCATCCCGACAAGCAGCGCCGCGAAGCTGACGAAGAGAATGACTTTTACGGCAAGTATAAGCTTCTCATAAAGTTCAGTTTTCATAAGAGACCTCAGAAATTACTCCCGTTCCAGCCCCAGTCCTTCAGGCCGTGATATGTTACATAGACTGCCTTCCCGGGTATTCCGAGAATATCGTCGAGTATCGTGCAGATGGCGTCCGTCATCTTCTCGTAAGCTGCCGACGGCGCGCTGCCCAGGAGGCTCACCTCAACATAAGCGCCCTTCTCGAGCTTTTTTCCGCCGAAATACAGATCGTATCCGTCCGCAATGCCGACCATCAGATAATCCTCGGTCTTGTTGAGCAGCTTCAGGGCTTCGCCGAAGCGGGACTTGATCAGATCCTTCTGCGGATCCGTAACCTTCTGTGTCAGTTTGGTATCAATAAAGGGCATAGATAAAACCTCCTTGCGGGTTGTATTTTCTGTAAGTAACCTGTCCTAAAATTCTATCATACTCGGCAGATCAATGCAACGTTACGGGTATGTATATCCTGAAATACATCGTCGGACTGTAGCGGTTCCCGCTGTACAGATCCAGTATGTTCCTCTCTATCGCGGGGCCGCTGATCTTCAGCCCTTCCGCCGCGATGAATTCCATCATTTCCCTATACGCGGCATCCGCCTCAAAATGCTCCACCGTCTTTATCTTCATGCTCCCGCACACGTATTTCCCGCCGGGCAGGACGGAGGTGTAGCGGTTCTGCGCAGGCCAGCGCAGCTCCGAGATATAGCCGTATTTCTCGTAGGTGTGGAAGTTCCCTGCTTCGAGGTTTTCCGGCGTGATCGTGGAAATGATGCCCGCGGTATCCGCCCATTTTTCCGCCGCCACGGTAGCTTTTATGATCTCGTCGATGTCAAGTTCATCCTCGTCGCCGAACGGCTTGCACATGAGATACATGTCGGGAAGGTCTTCGACCGTAACGCGGTCCGGTCCGCAGGTCTTCGTTATATTGTCGCCGAAGAGCCGCACCTTCTTCTTCAGGCGCTTTAAGTCGGCTATGCGTTCGTCGATCTCGGCGTCATACCGGGTGAGCTCCGCAATGATGCCCTCCGCCCCTTCTTCGTTCAGTATCTCCTTCAGCCTTTTGATGGGCGTGCCGATGGAGCGCATGAACGATAT
Source organism: Lachnospiraceae bacterium (assembly GCA_017553665.1). The sequence goes on along the minus strand of JAFZKM010000091.1, from coordinate 4,329 downwards.
CATCGCAATGATCTCAAACTGCGCCTTCGAGTAGTATCTGTAGCCGTTCTCGCCCGTCTTCCATGGACTGATCAGCTCTATGTCGTCATAATATCTGAGCGTCGGCGCCGGGATATTGAATATCTTCGCGACCTCGCCCACGGTGTAGAATTCTTTCATGCCCGCCTCCTTTTTTCATCATACCATTTTTCTGCTTGACATTAAAGTAACTTTAAGGTGTAAATTCAGATCATGGGAAGTTATTATTGGAGGTTTACATGGGAAAAATCGGAGACAAGCTTAAAAGTATGTTTCGTCTGAGCGGCACGCGCCTCACCTTTAAGGAGAAGCTCACTCTCGCGCTGCCCGGACCCGCATCGGTCATCGGACCGATCATCATCCACAACACGCTCATGAAGTTCTACACGGACATCATCGGGCTCGACGCGAAATTCTACGGATGGATCTATCTCATCTACAATATCTGGAACGCGATCAACGACCCTCTGCTTGGTTCATATATCGACCGCAAACCCTATGACAAAAAGCGCGGAAAGTACGTCTACCTGATGAAGGTAACGGCTCCCACGATGCTCATATCGATCTTTCTGATGCTCCTGTCCTCGCCTTCCTGGAAGGACTGGGTCATCTTTGCCGTGCTGCTGACCGAGCTGTTCGTTTTCGATACGGCTTACACGGTGTATTCCGTCGCGTATAATTCTTATTTCCTGCTCGCTGCCCCTGACAAAGAGGAGCGCGTGGACGTCGAGATCATCCGCACCTACATCGGCAATTTCCTCGGCGCCGTAACAACGATCATCCCGACACTGCTTCTGGTCGGCGACGGCAAAAGGGAACTCGTCATACCGATCTTCTCGCTCGTGATCCTTATAAACGCGGGCATGTATTTCGTCGCGCTCCGCACGCTTAAGGAAAACGCGTCCCTGTATGAGACCGCGACACCTCCCGAGCATAAGAATCTCAAAGAGCTTTGGACCGATGTCCGCAAGATCATTTTTTCAAAGCCTTTTATCACCTACCTGCTCTTCTACATCATCGCGAGAGGCGCCGTAGGCTTCTATTTCACGCCGTTCCTGTATTTCATGGACAGCGTCGTATGCTCATCCGGAACAGTCGCGACGATAGCTGACATGGTGCCCGGCGTGATCATGCTGCTCCTGCTGCCCTGGGCGGGCCGTCAGATCAAAAAGTTCGGCGCCAAGCGCATCTCTCTTCTCGCGCTGATCCCCGCGGTAATGGGCTTCGCGAGCCTGCTCTTCATAAAGCAGGGCTGGCAGGCGGTCTTCAGCTACATCCTGATCGTATTCGCGCTAAATGTCATCCAGACAGCCGGCGTGGTCTTAAACGGCGAACTGATCGATTACGATGAAATGCGCACCGGCACCCGAAAGACCGGTCTGTACGGCGGCCTGTTCGCGCTGCTCACGACCTCGCTCACGAGCTTCCAGACCACAATCTTTTCGAGTATCCTGAGCCGCTACGGCTATGACGGAACGCTTGAAGTCCAGTCCGAGACCGCGGTCCGCGGAATCCGCATAGGCGCTGGCCTCGTGCCGATCGTAATGTGCCTTGCCGGCATGATCCCGATGCTGTTCTTCCCGATCGGACGCGACCTGGAGGAAGAGATATCCGAGTTCAATGTTGCCGCAAGAGAAGGGAAAGGAGAATCAGCGAAATGAGCATAAAGAAGATAAGAACCGCCGGCACCGGCTTCGTCACAAGTGACGGAAAGCCTTTCATCGCCCGCGGCATAAATATGGTCTGTAAGGACAAATTCCTCGATTACATCGGTGACTATACCCCCGAAGATTTCCGCTTTCTGCGTGAAAACGGCTTTGATCTGATCCGTCTCGGGATCTTCTGGGACGGCGCCGAGCCTATGCCCGGCGTGTATAATGACGAATATTTCATGCGCCTCGACAGGATCGTCGAAATGGCTGCCGCCGAAGGCATCTGTGTGTTCCTCGATATGCATCAGGATCTCTTCGGCGTGGTCTTTGAGGACGGCGCTCCGGCGTGGGCCACTATCACCGATGACTGCGAGCATATCCGCACCGGGCTTTGGAGCGAGTCATACCTTATAAGTCCCGCGGTACAGCACGCCTTTGACAATTTCTGGCGCAACACCGCCGCTCCCGACGGTATCGGGATCCGCACCCATTATGTCAATCTCTGGAAGCATATCGCGGAGCATTTCAAAGACAATCCGTATGTCATCGGATACGATATCATGAACGAGCCCTTCCCGGGCACTCCCGGCGCGCAGGTGGCGGAGATACTCGGAGAAGCGGAAGCCGCAGCCGCGCAGATAGCTGCTGAAACCGGTGCCGAGCCCGCTTCACCCTTTGACAATCCCCAATCCATTGCGGAAATAGTCGACAGGATCGCCCCCATCACGGCTGCCTTCGAAACAGAAACACTGAACCCGTTCTACGACGAGGTTGCCCGCGCCATCAGAAGCGTCGACGGCGAAACACTTATATTCCTCGAGAGCAATTACTTCGCGAACGCGGGAATCCCTTCGTCTATCCGTCCCGCGCAGTATCCCGACGGCAGCGTGATCCCCGGACAGGTCTGGGCTCCTCACGGCTATGACATCATGGTCGATACCGACGCCTACGACGAGGGCGGCACCGACCGCGTGGCTTTCATATTCGGCAGTCTCTTCGAGACCGCGAAACGCCTCGCGCTCCCGACTCTGATCGGTGAATGGGGCTGTTATCCGGACGCGACTCCCGCGCAGAAGGCACAGGCCTCGTTCCTGCTCGGGCTGTTCAAAGAAGTCGGCATAGGAAATGTATATTATGACTTCTCGCATATCCGCAGCGGTATACTGGAAGTGCTAAAATAAGCCATGGCTCAGAAAAAATAAGACGCAAGAAGCATTTTGTGTTATTCTTTAGACATGGATATCATCAGGATAACAGATCTGCATGACAGCAGACTTGAAATGTATACGGAACTCAATGAGGTCCAGTTGAAGCGTTTTTACGAACCCGCCGGCGGCGTGTTCATTGCCGAAACTGAGCTTGTGATATCGCGCGCTCTCGAGAAGGGCTGCAGACCGATATCGTTCCTGGTCGAAGAGAAATGCTTTGAGTCGGGAATGCTTGATACTCTGCTTAAGGCCGCCGGGCCCTATCCATGGTACTGTGATACCGACGCTGCCGAAACATTCAGCAAACTTCCGGTCTTCGTCGCACCTCTTGATGTAATACACGAACTCACCGGCTATAACCTGACCCGCGGCGTGCTCTGCGCGATGGAGCGCCCCAAGCCTCTTGAACCCGAAGGCCTTCTCGAATACGGCAGCCGTGTCTGCGTTCTCGAAGATGTGATGAACCCGACCAATGTCGGCGCGATCTTCAGATCCGCCGCCGCGCTCGGTATTGACGCGGTACTTCTGACAGCCGCATGTTCCGATCCCCTGTACAGGCGCGCCGCACGCGTATCAATGGGCACAGTATTTGCTCTGCCGTTCGCGTTTTTCGACAAGCGTACCGACTATATGGCAGTCCTGAAGAAGACCGGATATACCATTGTCTCAATGGCACTCACCGAGGACGCGATCCCGCTCTCTTCACCGCTGCTAAAGGATCATGACCGTCTCGCGGTCATTTTCGGAACCGAAAGCACCGGCATAAAAAAAGAAACCCTCGCTGCCTCGGATCACATCGCGATCATTCCGATGTGGAACGGCGTGGACTCGCTGAATGTCGCGGCTGCCTCTGCCGTCACCTTCTGGGAACTGTGCAGATAGATAAATCTATGCTATAATCTTTACGAGGCGTGTATTTCGCCATATCACGGACAAAAAGAAAAGGAGAAGGGAAATGCAGGAAGTATATGATTTTTTAAAGAAATGCGGAACTTATTATCTCGAGACAGTTGAGGGCGATCAGCCCAGAGTACGTCCTTTCGGAACAGTTTCCATTTTTGAAGGCAAGCTTTATATCCAGACAGGCAAGATCAAGCCTGTATCGAAACAGCTCCATGCCAATCCCAAGGCTGAGATCTGCGCTTTCATGGACGGTCAGTGGATCCGCGTGAGCGGCAAGCTCATCGCTGACGAGCGCGTCGAGGCAAAGAAGCACATGCTCGACGATTATCCCCAACTCCGCGGAATGTATAACGAGAACGATGACAATACCGAGGTTCTCTATTTCGAAGACGCTGAAGCCACATTCTCTTCATTTGGAGTGCCTGCGAGGACATTCAAACTTTAAGACCCGGACCTAGGGGCTGTCGCACTAAGAAAGTGCGGCGCCCCTTTTTCTTGACAAATATTCGAAAGAAAAAAACCGATCACCATAAATCCTTGATGAATTG
>JAFZKM010000090.1 GCA_017553665.1 Lachnospiraceae bacterium | reverse complement strand
GTCTCATGGGCGTTTACGAGGGCGTTGACGAGAATTCATCCTGCGCGACCAGACTCGGTTCCATCCGAAGCGCGAGACATTATTATGTCAGTGTCGCGACCGAATATGACGCAATCTATGTGCATTTCGGCGGCGCGTATTATGCCTATGACAAGATGACAGAGATGGGCATAAAGGACAATATGGACGGCATGAGCATGGGCGGAGACGTATTCTACCGCGATAACAGCATAGAATCGCCTCATAACGCGTTCTTCTCGTTCATGGGCGCATATCAGTATCTCGAGGACCATAAGAGGCGCACCGAGCATAAGGAAGGCTATACTCCGAATCATTTCGTCTTCAATGATGAGCAGCTTTATCCCGCGGATAAGTCTCCCGTTTATAACGAAAGCGGAGAGGTCATCCCTTACGCGGGACCCGAAGCGACGCCCGCTTATAAGGTGCTCCTGAGCTATGACCGCTGGACGCAGCCTTACATGCTGTACGATCCCGAGACACAGCTGTACAACAGATACCAGTTCGGCGGCATTCACATCGACTACAACACGCAGCAGCCCCTGACCTTCACGAACATCATCATCCAGATAGTTCACGAATGGGACAAGGACCGCAACGATTACCAGGATATGGACCTTACTGACACTTCGGGCAAGGGTTATTACATCTCGAAGGGCCAGTGCGTCCCGATCACCTGGAAAAAGAACGAAAAAGCCGGTTTCATGATGTATTACGGCTCGGACGGAGAGGTACTGAGCATTAATCCCGGAAAGACATTTATTTCATTATTCCCTGATTTCAGGACAGATTACCTCTCGATAGAGGCACAGCAAAATGACTGAGAAACGTAAAAACGACTACCTGCTGCAGGGAGGTATTCTTGCGATAGCAGGCCTTATCACAAGATTCATCGGTCTTGTCTACAGGATCCCGCTGACACGCATCGTCGGGACCGAGGGCATGGCCTATTACAATACCGCCTATGAGATCTACAATATTGCGCTGCTGGTTTCGACCTACAGCGTTCCCGTAGCGGTCTCGAAGCTCATCGCGGACAAAGATTCGCGGGGGCAGTATATTAATTCAAACAGGATATTCAGGGTAGGTATGGTGCTCTCGAGCGGAATAGGTCTCGTCGCATCGCTGATCCTGTTCATATTCGCGAAAAACCTCGCTTCGTTCATGAAGTGGCCCAGCGCCGCGATCCCTTTGAGAGTCCTTGCTCCCACGATCTTTGTGTTCTCGATCATGGGGATCATAAGAGGTCTGTTCCAGGGAAAGCGCACTATGGTCCCGACCGCGTTTTCACAGATCATCGAGCAGATATTCAACGCGATATTCAGTATCATCGCGGCACTGCTGCTGATCCGCGCGCATAAGGACAGCGCTGAAGCTGCGGCGTACGGCGCTGCGGGCGGTACTACGGGTACTCTGGTCGGCGCGATATTCGGTCTTATCTTCCTTGTATTCATCTATTCGATCAATTCGGGCTATTTCACGCGTAAATGCCTGAAAGACCACACCGGAGAGCGTGACAGCGACGGTGAGATAGCGAAGATGATCGTGCTCACGATGCTCCCGATCATACTCAGCCAGACTATCTATCAGCTGAGCGGCATACTTGACAATTACATGTTCAGCCGGATCCTGTTCGGCAAGGGAATGGAAGAAGCGGAGAAAGCCGTGCTTTATGAAGCTTACTCGAATAAATACAAGTGGCTCTATAATCTGCCGGTTGCCATTGCTTCCGCTTTCGGCGTATCGATAGTTCCCACGCTTTCGGCGACATATAAACAAAAGGATCTCGATTCGGTCAGGTCCAAGGTAGCCTCGTCGATCAAGGTAAACATGGTCGTAGCGATCCCTTCGGCTGTAGGGCTTTCATTCCTCGGAGGACCGATATTGCTCCTGCTGTTCAATAAGTCATATACAGCGCTCAGCGGAAGACTGATGACGCTCGGCGGCATAGCAGTTGTATTCTTCGCGCTTTCGACGCTTACGAACGGCATACTGCAGGGCATCGACCATCTGAGACTTCCCGTGATCCATTCGGCGATCTCGCTCGGTGTTCATGTCGTACTGCTGTATATACTCGTCGGACCGCTTAATTTCGGCGCTTACGGACTCGTTATAGGCAATGTTACCTACGGCCTGCTCGTTTGCATACTTAACTGGATATCGATCGGAGATATCCTCGATTACAGACAGGAAGTAAGGACCACGTTTCTGATCCCGCTGGCTGCGTCCATGTTCATGGGACTTATCTCGTTCGGCGTATTTAAAGGACTGTTCGCTCTGACAAAGATCAATTCCGTTTCGGTCATCATTGCGATCATAATCGCGGTTCCGGTATATTTCGCGGCGCTCCTGCTCTTGAAGGGCGTATCGGAAGAAGAGCTCAGAGGCTTCCCTAAAGGCGATTTCCTTGTATCGGCCGCGAAGAAGATGAGGCTCCTTCAGTAAAGGATTTCTTATGAGTGATTCAAACCGTCATAAACTGATCATCATCGGCTGCGGTGCCTCTGGCATGGCAGCTGCGATCTCTGCGGCGGTTTATGAGAAGGATATACTGATACTTGAGAGAAATTCCGTTCCCGGAAAAAAGATTCCCGCTACAGGCAACGGAAAGTGTAATTTTACCAACGAAAGAGTATCCGAAGCTGATTTCCGGAGCAGTTCCGGCGACGCTTTTGAATATTTTAAGAGGTTTACCAACGAAGATACGCTGGCATTCTTTGAAACGCTCGGCGTCCCTTCATTCAACAAAAACGGTTATTTCTATCCGCACAGCAATCAGGCCGCGTCTGTCAGAGACGCTCTCGCGAACAGGCTTGAAGAGCTGCATATTCCCGTGATATACGACTGCAGGGTAAAGGATGTTGAAAAGACATCAAACGGATTCAGACTTCTTTGCGGCAGCCGTGAGTTTTCCTGCGAAAAGCTTATCATAGCCGCAGGCGGCCAGGCTTCACCCTGTTTCGGAACAGACGGATCGTTTTACTATATCTGCAGGAAGCTCGGTCATTCGGTGATCGAACCGCTTCCCGCGCTGGTAGGACTTACATCCGGCGCCTCATTCCTGAAAGATATCACCGGCGTCAGACACGAAGCCGTCGTAAGCCTCGAGATCGATAAACAGACATATTCACGTGAATACGGCGAGATCATATTCAATAAAACCGGCATTTCGGGGATTCCGGTCATGAACGCCTCGGCACCCGCGGGACGCGCTCTGTCGGAGGGACATCCTGTAAGGCTTTCGCTTGATTTTTTCCCGGAAGTAAGTATCGAAAAGCTGGCCCTTTTTCTGAAAAACCACTTTGACCGGAGCACACTGACACTGCAAAGATGTCTTACGGGCGTTCTAAACGATAAACTGATCGCCGTGATCCTTAAGGAATGCGGCATTTCCGCGGATCATTCCGACAGAAAGAGCGATAACACCGGTATTTTTACAAAACTGGCGCGCAAAATGAAGAACCTGATCCTGCCGGTGACCGGAACAAACGGGTTTGAAAACGCGCAGACTACCGCAGGCGGGATTCCGCTCGATGAATTGAAAAAGAAGTCGTTGGAATCGAAGATATGTAAAGGTCTATATATTGTCGGCGAGCTGGCCGATGCGGACGGACGCTGCGGCGGATATAATCTTCAATGGGCTTGGACTTCCGGCGTTATCGCGGGAGCATATGCAGGCGGAGGAGAATTTGATAAGACTAAACTCATTACGGCTTGAGATCGGTTATACGGAACAGGATCTTTTGTCAGCTGTCAGAAAGCGGCTGAAGATCGGCGATAAACATCCTTTTTCCCATGAAATTGTCAGGCTTTCGCTTGACGCCAGGAAAAAGGATGATATTCACTATACCTGTTCGGTCGATGTGAAGACATATAACGAAAATGAGATCCTTAAGGACAAAAGGATCAAAAATATCTCTGTTTCGGAGCCTGTTGTCTATGATGATCCGTTTGATAAGCTCTCCGGTACTGCAAAGGCCGCGTTAAACAGCTCTAAAAGGCCCGTTATCACCGGTTTCGGTCCTGCAGGCATGCTCGCAGGCTATAAGCTCGCGAAGGCCGGATTAAGGCCGATAATAGTCGAGAGAGGCTGCGACGTAGATACCAGGATCGCGGATGTGAACGCCTTCTGGAACGGCGGAAAGCTCGATCCCGAATCGAATGTGCAGTTCGGCGAGGGAGGCGCGGGAACCTTTTCAGACGGCAAACTCAACACCATGATCCACGATAAGTTCGGCCGTATAACCGAATTTTTCAGGATCTTTATCGAGAACGGTGCGGACCCTTCGATCAGATACATCAATAAACCGCATATAGGCACCGACAGACTTACGGAGATAGTCAGGAATATCCGCAAAGAGATCATCGCCTGCGGCGGAGAGGTCAGATTCCGCACGAAGCTTACGGGACTTGATATCAAAAACGGCGCCCTCCGCGGGATATATGTAAATGCCGGCGAATATATAGAGTGCGATACGCTTATACTGGCTCTCGGACACAGCGCTCGCGATACTTTTGAGATGCTCCTTGGGAAAGGGCTCAATATGGAAAAGAAAGCCTTCGCTATGGGCGTGCGTATCCAGCATCCTCAGGAAGTCATAGGCCGCGCGCAGTACGGAGAAGCTTATAAGAAGCTTCCTGCCGCCGATTACAAGCTCACATACCAGGCTTCGAACGGCAGGGGAGTATATTCCTTCTGCATGTGCCCGGGCGGGTTTGTAGTCAACGCTTCATCCGAAGAAGGCCGCCTCGCGGTCAACGGACTGAGTAATTCCGACCGATCAGAGGCTACAGCGAATTCGGCGCTGGTCGTAAATCTCCGGGAAGATGATCTCGCCGGAGATTCGCCGCTTGCAGGTATGGAGCTTCAGCGAAGGCTCGAAAAAGCTGCGTATAAAGAGGGAAGAGGAAAGATTCCGGTCCAGTATTACGCTGATTTTGTCAAGAATCGCGAGTCCAGCATTTCTGATAATACGGAATCCTCAGCAGATAAAACTTGTGATCAAACGCTGCTCCCGAATACAAAAGGAGCATATACCGGCGGAAATCTCAAAAATATTCTCCCTGCATATATTTCCGAGAGCATCGAAGAAGCAATGCCCGTTTTCGGAAAGACGATCAAAGGCTTTGACAGCCCGGAAGCGTTAATGATCGGCCTTGAGAGCAGGACCTCATCGCCTGTCCGGATCACCAGAAACGACGATCTTGAGTCTGTATCCGTAAAAGGCATCTATCCCTGCGGCGAAGGAGCCGGTTATGCCGGCGGGATAACGAGCGCGGCTGTTGACGGGATAAAGGTATATGAAGCTATAATTCAAAAATTACTGCATGATCAGACAGAGGGCTGTTAAGTAATTTACTTTACATCAATTGGAGTATTTATGTTTGAATTGGATTTAAAGAATATCGACATTTACGGCAGGCCGCCCGAAAAGGACCCTGAGCGGCAGTATTACTATATTGCCAAATGCCGTGACTATATTAAAAAACGCGAGGCGGAACTCGGGCGGAAGCTGACATATCATAATGAGACCTTCGGCTGCCAGATGAATTTCAAGGATTCCGAGAAGCTCAACGGCGTGCTCGAAGCTATCGGATATGAGCCCAGAGATGATGAAAAAGCCGATTTTGTCATTTACAATACCTGCACGGTCAGGGAAAACGCAAACGACAGAGTATATGGCAGAATAGGATATCTCGGAAAGCTCAAAAAGACCCGCGCCGACATGCTGATCGCGATGTGCGGCTGCATGATGCAGGAACCCACAGCTGTAGAAAAGATCAAGACCAGCTACAGATTCGTCGATCTGATCTTCGGAACGCACAACATTTTCAAGCTTGCTGAGCTGATATGGTCCGTGTACGAGGAGCGCGAGCAGAGAAAGAACGATCCGAAACTCAAAAAGCGCATGGTCATCGACGTATGGAAGGATACGAACGAGATCATCGAGGAGCTTCCGAGTTCGCTGAAATACTCGTTCAAAGCCGGCGTAAACATCATGTTCGGATGCAACAATTTCTGTACCTACTGCATTGTGCCTTATGTCCGCGGCCGTGAAAGATCACGTAAGCCGGAGGACATCATCAATGAGATAAAGGATATGATCTCGCACGGAGTAGTGGAGGTCATGCTGCTGGGCCAGAATGTGAATTCCTACGGGAAAAATCTTGATGAGCCGATCACCTTTGCCGAGCTTTTGAGAAGGGTTGACGCTGTCGAGGGCATTAAGCGGATCAGGTTCATGACCTCGCATCCCAAAGACCTTTCCGACGAGCTGATCGACGTTATTGCCGGGTCAAAGCATGTCTGCAGGCATATCCATCTGCCCGTCCAGTCAGGCAGCAACAGGCTGTTAAAGGCCATGAACAGGCATTACTCAAGAGAAGATTACCTGAAACTCGTAGAAAAACTGAAGGCTAAGATCCCCGACATCGCGATCACGACAGATATCATCGTCGGATTCCCCGGCGAGACGGACGAAGATTTTGAGGACACTCTCGATATCTGCAGGAAAGTTGAGTATGACAGCGCGTTTACTTTTATCTACTCAAAGAGGACCGGGACTCCGGCCGCGGCGATGCCCGATCAGGTTCCCGAGGAAGTAACCTCAGAGCGTTTCAAGAGGCTTCTTGAGGTTGTTGGCGAATGTTCCGAAAAGAGAGCAAAAATGCTGACCGGACAGACACTTCCGGTACTCGTTGAGGAGGAGAACAGGACCGAGGATATGCTCACGGGCCGCCTCGACAACAACCTGCTCGTTCATTTCAAGGGTGATGTTTCATTGCTCGGAAGCATTGTTAATGTAAAGCTGAACGAATGCAAAGGATTCTATTATATCGGAGAGGAGAACAAAAACTATGAGAATGTATGATCTTATTGACAAGAAAAGAAACGGCGGAAAGCTTACTCAGGAAGAGATCGACTTTATCGTAAAAGGCTTTACCGACGGCACGATCCCGGATTACCAGATGTCCGCTTTCCTGATGGCTGTATGCTGCAGAGGCATGGACACCGAAGAGACCACACAGCTGACGCTCGCCATGGCTCACAGCGGCGATATGCTCGATCTTTCGCCTATTCAGGGCGTGAAGGTTGACAAGCACAGCACGGGCGGAGTGGGAGACAAGACTTCCCTCGTTATAGGTCCCATGGTTGCCGCGCTCGGCATCCCCGTAGCTAAAATGTCCGGCCGCGGTCTCGGACATACGGGCGGTACGATCGACAAGCTTGAGAGCATCAAGGGTTTCTCGACTTCGATCTCGCCCGAGAAGTTCTTCGAAGATGTTAACCGTATAAAGCTCGCAATCACCGGCCAGTCAGCAAACCTTGCGCCCGCTGACAAGAAGATCTACGCGCTGCGCGATGTTACCGCGACTGTAAGCAACATTTCCCTTATCTCCAGCAGCATCATGAGCAAGAAGCTCGCGAGCGGCGCCGATGTTATCGTTCTCGATGTCAAGACCGGCTCCGGAGCGTTCATGAAGACTGTTGAGGATTCCGTAGCACTTGCCGAAGCCATGGTAAATATCGGCAACGGCGCGGGCAGAAAGACCTACGGCGTGATCACCGACATGAACCAGCCTCTCGGCCGCGCTGTCGGCAATTCTCTTGAAGTTATCGAAGCTATCAACGCTCTTAAGGGACAGGGTCCCGAGGATCTGATGGCCGACGCGCTGGCGCTCGGAACTTATATGGTTTACGGCGCGGGCAAGGCTTCTTCTCCCGAAGAGGCGCGCGCAATGCTCCTGAAGACGATCGAAGACGGCAGCGCGCTGAAGAAGATGGCTGAATTTGTCGAGGCGCAGGGCGGAGATCCCGCTTATGTTTACGATACGGACAAATTTGAGAAGGCTACGATCATTGAGCCCGTATGCAGCGACCGCGAAGGCTATGTTTCCTCGATCCATACCGATGAAGTCGGCATGACCTCGCTGATCCTCGGCGGCGGAAGAGAGACCAAGGAATCGGTTATCGATCTTTCGGTCGGCATGATCATCGAGAAGAAGATAGGCGATCACGTAGATAAGGGTGAGCCTCTCGCCACTCTTTACGCGAACGACAGGTCCAAGCTCGAGGCAGCGAAGCAGAGATTCCTCGGCGCGTACACGATCGGAGAGAAGCCTGAAGTTCTGCCCAAGCATGTTTACGGTATCGTGACCGAAGACGGAATTAAAATGTTTTAAAACTTAAACCCATAAAACTAAAGCTGCTGACGGAGGGCAGAAAATGGCGGATAAATACAGGACTTTAAAAGTAGATCCCTGCGGAAATGCCGATTTTTCAAGCCTTTCCGAGGCAGCTTTTTTCCTTAAGGGATCGAAGATACCGACAAAGCTGATACTTGCGCCCACCGCGTATAACGAGAGCGTGGTCTTCGAATGCTCGAACCTGCTTCTCACGGGTGAAACGGAGAATCCCGAGGATACTGTCATCGTCGATTCGCATTATGCAAAAGAGCTGCATCCGCAGGGCTTTGTGCGCGGCACCTTCCGGACCGCCGTGGTACGTACCGACGGCAGCAATATCACGATCAGGAACCTCACGATCAAAAACGCCGCCGGCAACGGCAAAAAGGTCGGGCAGGCGATCGCACTTTACGCAGACGGAAAAGGTATACTTGTCGAGAACTGCAGGCTCATAGGGCATCAGGATACGCTTTTTACCGCGCCTTTTCCGGAGCTTAACAAGCACGGCAAAAACGAAGGCTTCGGCCCGAAGAACGACCTTCCTCGCGATCCCTCGGTACAGATATACAGAAACTGCTTTATCGAGGGCGATGTGGATTTTATATTCGGCGGCGCGACCGCGCTGTTCGAGGACTGCACGATATATTCGCACGACGCGGTTAAAGAACTCGATCCCGATGATAAAACCTCCTGCAGAGGATATGTCTGCGCGCCCTGTACGATCCCCGGCCTTAAATACGGGTATCTTTTCACCGGCTGCAGGCTGATATCTGACTGCCCGCCCGGGACCGTATTCCTCGGACGCCCCTGGCGGCCTTACGGAAGAGCCGTGTTCATCAACTGCGTATATGACGTTCACATTAGTGAAGATCTTTTTAATGACTGGGACAGCGCATCTAACCGGGAGACCTGTTATTTCGCGGTCAGCGAAGACATGGCCGGAGAGCGGACGCCCGACGCTTTTTACCATGTCATGAAAAACAATGATGCCCGCGAATACATTAAGCAATTCAGGGCATTTGTCTCTAATTTTTTTAATAATTCAACAAATATTTTTTGAAAATTGCTTGATTTATAATTTCAGGTGTAGTATTATGAATATGCGCTAAAAAACGCACGATTTCTTCGCGGAATTTGTGCAATAATAACAAGGAGGGCCGCTTTTTATGGCTAATGTTAAACCTTTCAAGTGTGTGAGACCCAATCCCGATGTTGCAGAGAAGGTCGCAGCTCTTCCTTACGACGTATACAGCCGTGCGGAAGCGAAAGAGAAGGTGAAGGGTGATAATCTGACCTTCCTGCGTATCGACAGAGCAGAGACACAGTTTGATGATTCTGTCGGAACCTATGATGACTGCGTTTACGCGAAGGCGCGCCAGATGCTCGATGAGGACATCGCGAACGGCGTATATGTCCGCGATGAAGATGAATGCTATTACATTTACGAGCTCATCATGAACGGCAGACATCAGACCGGTATCGTTGCGTGCGCATCGATCAACGACTATCTGAGCAATGTTATAAAGAAGCACGAGAATACCCGTGAGGATAAGCTTCAGGACCGTATCCGCCACGTAGATACCTGCTCGGCACAGACCGGCCCCATTTTCCTCGCTTACCGTTCGAATAAGGTTATCAGCGAGGCTGTTAACTCCACTAAGACAGGCACAAAGCCGATCTATTCGTTTACTTCGGATGACGGCATTACACATAATGTATGGAAGCTCGATGACAAAGAGAAGGTTGAGGCCGTAAGGGCTCAGTTCGATAACACCGGCAGCATCTACATCGCCGACGGTCATCACAGATGCGCTTCCGCAGTTAAGGTCGGACTTAAGCGCCGCCAGGAGAACCCTAATTACACCGGAGAAGAAGAGTTCAATTACTTCCTTTCGGTTCTGTTCCCCGAGGATCAGCTTATGATCCTGCCTTACAACAGAGTTGTCCGCGACCTTGTAGGTCTCTCTGTTGAGAACTTCCTGTCGCGTATCAGAGTCAACTTCCATATTCATGAGGTTGAAGGACCTTTTGAACCCAAGGAGAAAGCTACTTACGGAATGTATCTTGACGGCAAATGGTATGAGCTCGCCGCAAGAAACAATCTGCGTTCTATATCCGATCCTGTTGCGTCTCTTGATGTTTCACTGCTTCAGGATTATCTGCTGGGACCGATCCTCGGTATCGGAGATCCCAGAACCGACAAGCGTATCGATTTCATTGGCGGCATCAGAGGCCTGTCCGAGCTTGAGCGTCGCTGCGCTTCCGGTATGAGGGTTGCGTTCTCGATGTACCCTACATCTATTCAGGAGCTGTTCGCCGTAGCGGACGCCGGAAGACTTATGCCTCCGAAGTCCACATGGTTTGAGCCCAAGCTCCGCAGTGGCTTGTTCATTCACCAAATTTAGTATAATCTTTACTTTCCTTTTTCGGGAAAAGGCGGCACTTCGGTGTCGCTTTTTCTCATTGCCTAATTTTTTTCATTGTGCTAAAATTATATATATATTTTTATGGAATCGAGGGTGAATCATGAGTAAAGAATCCAGTTCAAAGACCTCCGGTCTTAAGCGTTTTATCCGCAGGCTCATACTGTTTATCCTTTTCATCGAGGCTGTTACGGCCGCGGTGCTTAAGGTCATCGAGTACTTTAAGACAAAGAAGGCCGACGAGGAGAATCCCAAACGTGATTTCAAGGAAGTATTTAATTTCCTCGGCAGCAAGAATGTTGAGTTTTCCGACAGGAACATCTCCGGAGTTATCACGAAGAATATCATGGGAGCTTTAAGCCTCGACCTTTCAAAGGCTACATTCAAAGAGGACGGCTTCATTTCCCTCAGCGCTTTCTGCAGCGCCGTATACATCGTGGTTCCCGCAGGCGTTAACGTTAAGATCGACGGCCTGATCAAGGCTTCGGGCGTTGACTGCACAGTTCCCGAGGACAGCACCTTACCTACACTCTACATTGCTTCGAAGGTTACCTGCAGCAGTGTTTATGTGACCACAGCGGAATGAATTGTACAG
>JAFZKM010000007.1 GCA_017553665.1 Lachnospiraceae bacterium | reverse complement strand
CCTGAAGAAATATATCAGGATGTGCGTAATATTGTTTGCGGCACTGCTGACGGTAATCGGAACGGCAGTTTTTTTGGCGCGCAAAAACAGCGCCGGGAGTATCGCAATGTACAAGATCGAGCTCAGCAGAGCCGGGAACGAGCTGCGGGCGCACGCGGGCGAAGCGGATTACCGCATCGACCTTTCAAAATATGAGACTCTTACCGGCATTTATCCGCTTACGGTCGAAAACGCCGGATCTTTCTATGATTCAAACGAACACTATCATATCTGTGACATCGACGGACAGCTGTACCGCATTGAGTATACCGTCGACATTTCCGGTGAGAGGAGAACTCTCTTCAGGATCGTCATAATACTTGCGGCGGTGATGCTTCTGACCGATATCGCCGTATTTGTCTTCATTTTCCTTGCTTATATCAGAACCTTCAACCGAATCTCGGAATACCCGAAGGAGCTAGCGAAGGGCAATCTTACGATCCCGCTCTCAGAGGAGAAGAACAGGAATTTCGGCGGTTTCCTGTGGGGACTTGACATGCTCCGCGAGAAGCTTGAGGACGAAAAGAAGAAAAACCTTGAGCTGGAGAAGGAGAAAAATGTATTTCTGCTTTCACTTTCCCATGACATGAGGACGCCTGTTTCGGCCATCAGGCTTTATTCCGCCGCGCTGAAAAAAGGTCTCTACCGTGATGAGGAGAAGCTGCGCGATGTGGCGGGAA
This sequence comes from Lachnospiraceae bacterium, assembly GCA_017553665.1. The sequence goes on along the minus strand of JAFZKM010000007.1, from coordinate 2,812 downwards.
AGATCGATGAGAACGCCTGCAGCATCGAGAATTACGTGGCGGGCATCATTTCCGCGGCAGGCGATGATTTCGCGAATCTCAGCGTAAAAGAGGGCGAGTTCTATCTTTCGGAGGCGATAGAGTCTGTACGTGAATATTACTCGGATAAGCTGAAGGTTTTGGGCACGGAGTTTACAACCGAAAAGTATTCGGATATTATTGTTTTGGGAGACAAAGAGAGGTACATCGAGGTGCTCCAGAACGTTCTTGAGAATGCCGTTAAATACGGCGACGGCGAGCGGATAGACATTTCCTTCGCCGATGAGGAGGACGCGAAGCTGGTCACGGTCTCGAACAGCGGATGCACGCTCGAAGCGAAAGAAGCGGAGCGCATTTTCGACAGCTTCTACAGGGGGTCGAATGCCGGAAACAAGCCAGGAAGCGGCCTCGGTCTCTATATCGCGAAGAAGCTCATGCAAAAGATGGGCGGCGAGATCTTCTCGTCGATCGGGGACGGAGAAATGCGCGTTACGACCGTGCTTCACAGATCAGGCGGAAATTAATACGTGCCTTCGGCACGGAATGGAGGATATATGGCAAACCCTTATTTACCCGGATGGGAGTATATTCCCGACGGAGAACCCCGCGTGTTTGGGGACAGAGTGTATATCTACGGCTCGCATGACAAGCCGAACAGCGAGGATTTCTGCGACTACCGGCTGAAGGTATGGTCAGCGCCCGTTAGCGATCCCGCGAACTGGACCTGTCACGGAGACTGCTTCCATACGAGAGCGGACGCCGATCATAAGGCGGACACCGACTGGACCGATAAATCACTTTTCGCGCCCGATGTGGTCGAAAAGGACGGCAAATACTATCTTTTCGCGTATATCGTGGGCTCTGTGGGCGCGATTGCGGTAAGCGACCGTCCGGAAGGGCCTTTTAAGACTATCGGCAAATATGACGCCTCTGCGGCTCTTGCCGAGCTTAAGGCGCATCCGGAGAAGTATGTCGGGGACATTGATGCCATTGATACCAGGCTAGATGACAGGGGGGAACCCGAGGAGAAGGGAACGAATCTCGAGATAGCGATACGTGACCTCGAGCATCCGATCATGATCGATCCCGGCGTACTCGTTGACGATGACGGAAGGGTCTATGTTTACTGCGGCTATCTGCATTCGTACATGTTCGAGCTCGATTCTTCGAATATGCATACGGTCATTCCGGGCAGCTACAGGAAGGACATCCTGAAGAAGGGCGCGCCGCATGAGTTCTTTGAGGCCTGCTCCCCGAGAAAGATAAACGGCACATATTATCTCATATATTCGCCGAGACATTGCTCAAGGCTTGCTTACGCCACCGCGGACAACCCTTACGGACCTTTCGAATACCGCGGATACCTCGTGGACAGCGGCGTTGATTATCCCGGAGGCAACGATCACGGATCGGTAGCGCTTATTAACGGACAGTGGTATGTTTTCTACCACAAGATGACAAACAACACTATCATGTCGCGCAAGGGCTGCGCAGACAGGCTGGAGCTGAAAGAGGACGGCACGTTTACGATCGCCGAGATGACGAGTACCGGCTTTGAGAAGGCGCTGAATCCTTTCCGCGAGATACAGCCCGAGCAGGCCTGCATCTTAAAGGGCGGCTGCTATATCACCGAGAGAGACATATTTAACAGGCCGGTCGTAAATATCTGCGACGGCGCGGTGATCGGGTTTAAGTACCTTGATTTCGGAACCGACTATTCCGACAGCACCGTTTCGGTATGTCTTGAGACCTTCGGAGTCGGACAGACGGGCGAGATACATGTTCACCTCGACAGCGAAGACGGTGAGGAGCTCGGATGCGGAAAGATACTTCAGAGTGACGGGGTAATGAAGATAAAGCTTAAGCCCGTCACCGGAGTGCATGCCGTGTATTTCGTGATAAAACACGGAAGAACAAGCTGGATCAAGGGCAGTTTTGTCGGAAGGAATCTCTGCAGTATCAACAGGATAGTGTTCATACGCTGAGCCGGAAGGAGGCATTATGAAGGAAGTACCCGAGAGAGTGATCTTAAGAAGGGCGGAATGGGCCGCCGCTGACGCAAGAAGGGACGCCGGGCTGACAGAACCGGAGGATATCGTTAAATACCGTGATATTTCCTACGGAAATTACGCCGCGGCGAATCTTATGGACATCTATACGCCCCGGAGGGCTGAGGGCGAGCTTTTCCCGACGATAGTCAACATACACGGGGGCGGATACTTTTACGGCGATAAGGAACTGTACCGTTTTTACTGCATGCATCTGGCTCAGTTCGGTTTTGCCGTTGTGAATTTCAATTACAGGCTCTCACCCGAGAACACGTTCCCGGCGCCTCTGGATGACACATACGCGGTCTTCAGGTTTATATCAGATAATTATGATAAATACGGGCTGGACGTTTCAAATGTATTTCTGACAGGTGACTCGGCCGGAGCGCAGCTGGCGAGCCAGTTCGCGTGCATATGCTCAAACAAGGAGTATGCCGCGCTGTTCGGTTATGAGATCCCTAAGAATATCACGCTGAGGGCCGTTTCGCTCGCGTGCGGAATGTATTCGCTGAAGGACCGGCCCAGGACCGGTGAAGGCAGCGAGATCGCTCACGATTATTTCCAGGACGATGCGCTGTTTGACGATCCGAGGATCGATGTGCTCGCGAATATCACTTCGGATTATCCCGCGACTTTTGTTTTCACTGCGCGGAACGATTTCCTCGTAAATGAATGCGAGCCAATGGCGGAGTTTTTAAAGTCAAAGGGCATAAGGGTGGCGAGCCGCATCTACGGAACCAAAGAGG
>JAFZKM010000089.1 GCA_017553665.1 Lachnospiraceae bacterium | reverse complement strand
ATCTCGACGAAGGCATTGACTGCAATGAGGACGGCGAATACACCGAGCGCTCCGCGGGAAATTACAACCGCGTCACGAACAATGCCCTGATCATGCTCGGTTACGCTGCGGGCAAAGAAAAATACTATGAGTATGTGATCAGGAATCTCAGGATGATGCTCACCTATATCGAGCCTGACGGCAGCATTTTCACGAACAATTCGACACGTCAGGACCGCGGCAAAAAGAACTACCCCACCGACTATTATTTCGAGTATCTCTACCTCGGCCAAAAGTACGGCATCCCCGAATTCCTCGACGCCGCGAACTATATATTCGCGCTCTGCGACAGGCTTGCGATCATGCATCAGGACTGCGCAGCGGAATATATGCTGATGCCCGAACTCATAGGCTTTGAGCACGAGGGCTGTTATGTTCCGGCCGAATACCGCCGTTTCTACACCGATTCGAACATCGTCCGCGCGAAGTCCGGACGCTTCTCATATTCGATCATCAATGACTGCTCGAGCTTCCTGTATTTCCGTTCCGGTTCTCTTACCTGCGGCTTCAAACTCGGCGCGAGCTTCTTCGAGCACAGATCCTTTGTGTCTGAGAAAATGGAGGCGCTGCGCCCCGACGGTACCCCCGCAGACAGGGCATATATCGGATCGGATGAACCCATTGTCTTCAGGCTCTATCAGAAAATGCACGGCTGGTACCATCTCCCCTTTGCCGTGAAGCCCGAGACTTCGGACTGGCATAAGATGGACCATTCGAAGCGTGAGAAGATCGACGGCACGGATATGATATTTGACATGAAGATCACGCCCGTGACCGGCGGAATAGATCTGAACATAAAAGTAAGCGGAACGGAGAATGCTCCGTTCCGCCTTGAAATAAGCTTCGATCCCGACTGCAGGGTTGAGACCGAACACTTCATCGCCGAAGGCAAAACAGGTGCCGGCATGGTCGCGAAGGACGGTACGCTGACCGTAACCAAAGGCGATGACGCGATCGAGCTCGGTCCGTGCTTCGGAAACCATAATTTCACCGCGGGCAAATTCGGCAGCGAGCCGCGCAATCCCGAGTGCTTCACGGTCTGGCTGACCGATATCACGCCCTTCGAACACATGCTTAAGATCCGCGCCGCCGCCGCGAGATATTAAAACAGCAGGGGGACGGTTCTTCCGTCCCCCTGCTGTTTTTATACTTCTCCGTAGAGTTTTCCGTCCTCCACGTTGATCGTTATCGTATCGCCGTCCTTGACCGCGTCGGAAAGGATCATCTTCGCGGCTAAGGTCTCGACCTCCTTCTGGATGAAACGCTTGAGCGGACGCGCGCCGAATACCGGATCAAAGCCGTTCTCAGCCACGAAATCCATCGCGGCGGGGCTCAGTTCGATCCTGATCCTGCGCTCCTCCAGACGTTTATTGACATCGGCGAGCATCAGACGTACGATGCCTGCGACATTGTCCTTTGTCAGAGGCTTGAACATGATGATCTCGTCAAGACGGTTCAGGAACTCGGGCCTGAAGTGACTTCTCAGTTCCTCATGGACCATCTTATCCGCTTCCTCGCTTATGCTGCCGTCGGGCTCGATTCCGTCGAGCAGATACTGCGAGCCGAGGTTCGATGTCATGATCACGATCGTGTTCTTGAAATCTACCGTCCTGCCCTGCGAATCGGTGATACGTCCGTCATCGAGTACCTGAAGCAGTACATTGAACACATCGGGATGTGCCTTCTCTATCTCATCGAAGAGCACTACCGAATAAGGCTTGCGGCGTACAGCCTCTGTAAGCTGGCCGCCCTCGTCGTATCCGACATATCCGGGAGGCGCTCCGATAAGACGCGATACCGAATACTTCTCCATGTATTCGCTCATATCAAGACGAACCATATTGCTCTCGTCATCGAACAGGCTCTCGGCAAGCGCCTTCGCGAGCTCTGTTTTGCCGACACCGGTAGGTCCCAAAAACAGGAACGAACCGATAGGCTTCGTGGGATCCTTGATACCCGCCTTTGAACGGATAATGGCCTCAGAAACGAGGTTAACGCCTTCGTCCTGTCCGATGACACGTCTGTGCAGTTCATCGCCCAGATGCAGCGTCTTCTGCTTCTCCGTCTCCGACAGCTTCGATACCGGAATGCCTGTCCAGCGCGAAATGATCTTCGCGATCTCCTCTTCGTCCACGCACTGGCTGAGCAGCTCCATCTGCTGTCCGTTCGCGCTTGATTCCGCGTTCTCCAGCTGGCGCTTTAACTCAGGCAGTTTGCCGTATTTGAGCTCTGCGGCCTTATTCAGGTCATACGCGCGCTCCGCTGCCGCGATCTCGTTATTGACCGCGTCTATCTCCTCGCGGATCTTTGTGACCATCTCAACGCTGCTCTTCTCAGCGTCCCATTTGAGCTTCATGCGCTCAAACTCCTCACGCTTCGCAGCCAGTTCTTCCTGCAGTGCCGCAAGTCTGTCGGCGCTGTTCTGATCGGTCTCTTTCTTCAGGGCGGCCTCCTCGATCTCAAGCTGCATGATATGACGGCGCAGATCGTCGAGCTCGACCGGCATCGAATCCAGCTCGGTCTTGATCAAAGCACAGGCCTCATCGACCAGGTCGATCGCCTTATCGGGCAGGAATCTGTCGGTAATGTAACGGTTCGACAATGTAGCCGCAGCCACAAGTGCCGAGTCCGTGATCTTTACTCCATGGAAGAGCTCGTAACGCTCCTTGATGCCTCGGAGGATCGAAATGGTATCCTCAACGGTGGGCTGGTCTACCATAACGGGCTGGAAACGACGCTCCAGAGCCGCATCCTTCTCAATATACTTACGGTGTTCGTCAAGCGTCGTGGCACCGATACAATGCAGCTCACCGCGCGCCAGCATGGGCTTTAACATATTGCCCGCGTCCATCGAGCCTTCGGCAGCGCCGGCGCCCACGATAGTATGGATCTCATCTATGAACAGTATGATCTCGCCGTCCGACCTTCTGATCTCCTCAAGAACGGCCTTCAGTCTCTCCTCAAACTCGCCACGGTACTTCGCGCCCGCAACAAGCGCGCCCATATCGAGCGCGAACAGTCTCTTGTTCTTCAGTCCCTCGGGCACATCGCCGGCCACGATACGCTGCGCGAGTCCTTCTACGACCGCGGTTTTGCCGACACCGGGCTCACCGATCAGCACGGGATTGTTCTTCGTCTTACGCGACAGTATACGGATCACGTTCCTGATCTCGACATCACGTCCGATAACGGGATCGAGTTTGCCGTCACGCGCTTTCTGCACGAGATCCTGGCCGTATTTTTCAAGAGTATCGTAAGTCGCCTCGGGATTATCCGAGGTCACGGTCTGATTGCCCCTCACGGTCGAAAGGACCTTTAAGAAGCTCTCACGGTTGATTCCGTAGCTCTTGAACAGTTCCTTTATCGCGCGGTTCTGATACTTGATCAGCGCGAGGAACAGATGCTCGACGGATACATAGGAATCGCCCATGGCCTTCGATTCATCTTCGGCCGAAGTAAGGACCTGGTTCAGATCCCTGCTGATATAGACCTGTCCGCCTCCGCTGACCTTAACCTTCGCGTCAAGAAGCTTCAGCGCGTTCGCCTTAAAGCTCTGAAGGTCAATGCCCATCTTCCCGATAAGCCCCGCGATCAGGCTGTCGTCAATGTCGAGCAGCGCGTACAGCAGATGCTCCTGGTCTATCTCCTGATTCCCGTAATCATTCGCGATCTTCTCGCAGCGGTTCACCGCTTCTATTGATTTCTGAGTGAATTTGTTAATGTTCATACAAACACCCCCTATTCATAATCCTACATGATACCTTACAAATAAATGTATCGAATTCGTTCTGTTCTATTCCTTGTATAACAGTATTATATCACATTTGTTAGCACTGTCAAGTCGAGAGTGCTAATTTCTCCTCTTCTTTTGAGTTCCATTTGCGCAGGCGTGCAGATGAAACTTTCGGGACCCGTTGAGGACGCCGGTACTTATCGACCGTATTGAGGTCGATTATGTACCGCTGCGTCCGAATAGGAGCGAGAGCGTGTGCCCGAAAGTTTTATCGTCGCCGCCTGCGCAGTTTGAGGAGCAACAGAACCGGGGGCATTTTTTGCCCCCGGTTCTGACCGGTCATTTATATAGGTCATTTATATATATACTTCATCCGGAACGAATTCCCCAGCACTTCCGCTTCTCCCAGCGCGCCGCTCACGATCGGCATCATCGGCGGGAGGTGCCCGATATCGAGGTCAAGGATGATCGGAACATTGTACTTCGAGAGTATTCCGACCACCGCCGCGATCCTGTCGAAGTCGCCCCAGGCATCGTCGAACTGCAGCGGTCTGCCGATCAGGAAGCCGCTCGCGTGCTCGAACCAGCCTGCCTGGTCAAGGTTCCAGAGCGCCCTTCTGATGCTCATCACATTCAGGTCGCAGGACTCTAAGAACCAGAGTATACCGTCGTCCGCATATCTCGCGGCGAAATCCGAAACCCTGTCATACGGCGTGCCTACAAGATTCGCGAGGCAGTCGAGGCATCCGCCGATCAGCCTGCCCTTAACCCTGCAAGGTTCGGTCGAAGCCGTGATCTCATTCGGTCCCACAAACGCCCTGAGCTTGAAATCCTCGGTCAGATTATAACCCGCGTAGGGATTCTCCGGGCTCTTCAGCTGCTCCTTCTCCCATTTCGCGTAATTATGCGCCTCAGCGGTCTTTCCGCACATCACGTCGAACGCGTCCCGCAGCGAAGGCTCGAGGTCCTTCATTCCGTACTCCGACACGCAGGGGCCGTAAATGGCCGCCGTATCGGTGAGCACGGGCAATGTAAAGGTCAGGTTCGTATTGTCCGAATAGCCCATGTACCACTTCGGCTCCGCCTTCGAGATCGCGTCAAAATCCACGAAGGGCAGGTCCTCGCACATCGTCTCTCCGCCTCCGCAGGAAATGATCGCGTCGCTCCTGTCGTTTAAGAAGAAATCATTGATCTCCGCGCCGCAGAGCTCGGGTGTGTTTGATTTGCCGATGCCTGCGTCTGCGTACGCGTTCGGACCGAGTACCAGGCCGTAGCCCAGCTTCGCGAAGCGCTCCTGAGCCGCGATGAACAGCGACTTGTATGGCTCGGTTGAGCAGCCGAAAGACGGCGCGATGAAGCCTATCCTTCCGCCGCCCTGTAAAAACTTAGGATACCTCATGTTCCACCTCCTGTATATTTTCACAATTTCCCTTACTTATTTGTGATACGGTTCGTTATTCATGATGCGGTATGCGCGGTAAACCTGCTCCAGCAGTATCACGCGCATCAGCTGGTGCGGAAATGTCATGTCCGAGAAGCTCAGCAGCCTGTCTGCCCGGGCAAGGACTTCATCCGAGAGTCCCAGCGAACCGCCGATGATGAACGTGATATGGCTCACCCCATCGATCCCGAGCTTTTCGATCATCTCGGAAAAGCCTACGGAATCGGTCTTTTTGCCGTTTATTGCCAGGGCGAATACATATGAGTCCTCTTTAAGGCTCTTCAGTATCCTCTCGCCCTCTTTTTTCTTTATCAGTTCCTCCTCATGGGGAGAGGCTTCATCGGGAGTCTTTTCATCGGCGACCTCAATGATCTCGGTCTTGCAGTAGCGCGAGAGGCGTTTCACATACTCATCGATCGCCTGTGAAAAGAATTTTTCCTTGATTTTTCCGACACAGAGTACAGTAATTTTTATTGTTTTTACCTCCCGTCTTAATAAAATAATATAGTTTTTTTATATTTTAAACACACTTTCTCCACATTTATGTGTTATAATGCTTTTCGGATAGTGATAAAACACTTTCTACTCCCACCCTATTATACGCATAAGTAACTTTTAATCCTTTTGTTGATTGTTACTAGCAAAAAGCAAGCTCCCCCGAGCTTGCTTTTTGCTATCTAAAGATCAGTTTTCTTCCTTTTCTTCTTTTTCCTCGGACGGCTCAAGCTTGGTCACTCTGACTTTTCTGATCATCTTGCGCTTGGTCTCCAGGATATCAAAGCGGTAGCCGTTATACTCTACCGTCGCCTTCTCATCGTCGGCGGGGATCCTGCCGAGGATCGATATCAGCAGACCGTTCAGGGTATCGAAATTATCCATATCATCGTCATCGGGCTCGACTCCGACAGCCTCACTCAGCTCATCGAGATGAGTCTCGCCGAGTACGATCCAGATGGTATCGTTGCACTTTTTTATCAGCTGCTCCTCGTTATCGAATTCGTCCTGTATATTGCCGACGATCTCCTCGAGGATATCCTCCATCGCGACGATACCTGCGGTCTGTCCGTACTCATCGATCACGATCGCCATGTGCACGTTCTTGTTCTGCATCTCGTGGAACAGATCGTCGATATTCAGCGTATCGGGCACCATCAGAGGCTTGCGCGAGATATCGAGCAGCGTGCGGTTTTTATAGTTATTGCCGGCGTAGCACTTCACCACGTCCTTCAGGTGGATGACTCCGACAATATTGTCAATGTCGCCCGTAAAAAGCGGGAATCTCGAAAAGCTCTGGCGCGCCATGAACTTCATCGCGCTCTCGATATCCATCTCGGAATCGACCGCCACGATCTTCGTCCTGTGCGTCATGATGTCGCGCGTCTGCTTCTCGTCAAACTCGATGATATTCGAGATCATCTCGGCTTCCTCGGCCTCTAAGACGCCCTGTTCCTGGGACTCATTGACCATGGAAATGATCTCGTCTTCAGTAACGATATCCTCGGCATCCGAATCGACGCCGACGATCTTCAGAAGAATATGACATCCCACCTCGAGGCAGGTACCTATCGGCGCCAGAAACACCGTGATCATCTTCATCAGACCGAACAGCCTGAAGAAATGCTTCTCGGCCTTAAGACTGCCCAAACGGTCGGGAATGATGTGCGAAAGCAGCACCACGAGGTAAATGAACACGATTATCGCGAGGATCACATATAACACGGGAAGGAACTCACTCCCGTGCCGGTCGTACGCGGCGTCGTAAAGCGCTCCGACAATATGCCGCACAAACGCCATACCGTCTCCGATGAGCGCGATGCCCATGCCTGCCCTGACCGCGTTAAGGAACGCGCGCTCTTTATTGTCCACAAACTCGAGCGCAGCCTTCGCGATCGCGGCATGCTCCGGATCCTCCTCGTCGTCATCGGCCATCTTCTCCAATGTGTTGTAGCTCAGGTTCTCAAAGGAAGCCTTGGCCAGCTCAAGGAAATACGCAATGATCGTAAGCGCAGCAATGATGATTATCCCCAGCCACGGGTGTCCGTCCATAATAGTGTGTGATCCTCCGTTTATCTCTTCCTGAGCCTGCTGATGCAGACGGGAAGGTTATTCGCAATGTCACCGGCAGTGATGCAGTCCTCGCAGCTCTTCTCCGCAGCCTCATCGCCCGCCGCCGCATGGATATATACTCCGCTGCGCGCCGCTTCGTAAGGCTCGAGCCCCGCTGCCATAAGGCCCGCGATCAGGCCCGCGAGCACATCTCCCGAGCCGGCTGTCGCCATGCCGGAATTGCCGTTAGTGTTGTAATGCAGATGCCCTCCGGACGCGATAACCGTGCGGGCGTCCTTGCAGACATATGTTAATATATTATTATAAGTGTATTCATAGGCCGTGTCAAATATGCAGGCCTTTAATTCAGCCGTTTCAAGGCCCGTAAGCCTGCTCAGTTCCCCGATATGCGGAGTGAGCACCGCAGGCGCGGTAAAGAGCTTCGCGATCGCGGCCGCCCTCTCCTTCCGATCCTGGCATGTCACCGTCTCCGCGATGATATTCAGCGCGTCGGCGTCCACCACGGCCTTTTTCCCGGCTGCAAGCACCTTCCGCAGTACTTCCTTCGCCGCCTCGCCGGTTCCGAGCCCCGGCCCGATCAGTATCGTATCGGCCCAGTCCAGCCCCGCTTCAAGCACTTCCCCGTCAAAGCCGCCGTCCTCCGCAAACAGTATCCCCGTCATCGCCTCAGGCTGCATCTGATTGAGCAGTCTCGCGGTATCCTCGCAGGTCAGTACTTTCACCATGCCGCAGCCCGCCATGAACGCGGAATGCGCGGTGAGATACCCCGCCCCCGAACAGCCCCTGTTCGCTGCAATTATCAGCAGCTTTCCGTAGCTGCCTTTGTTGCTCCAGGTATATCGCTCGGGGAGCGCCACTTCATCCTCAGAAGAAAAATGCGTAACGATGCCCTCATATTTTTCCGTCTGCGCGAAAAACATCGCGTCAAGCTCCGCGTCCCTTTCCTTAAGCGGACGCTTCTTTGTGAGATTATTACCGATAGGATTCAATTCTTTTCCTCACTCGTCTCTTTCAGGATATAGATCGGTCTCTTCTTGGTTTCCAGATACATCCTCGACATGTACTGACCGAGGAAACCCAGGAACAGCAATTGTATTCCGCCGAAGAGCAGTATCATCGTAAACAGCGAAGGATAGCCGTCGACGGGATTACCGAAGACTAAGGTGCTGATGACGGTGTAGACTGCATAGATCACGGCGAGGATGCAGAGCAGCAGGCCCAGCCCGAAGGCGATGGTCAGAGGCTTCGTGGAGAAGGCGAATATGCCTTCGAAGCCGTAGCGGATAAGCCCCGCGGTGGTCCACTTGGAATCGCCCGCGCAGCGCTCGGCGTCATCGTAGGGCATCCATTTGGTGTTGTAGCCGACCCAGTTGAATATGCCTTTTGTAAAACGGTTGTATTCATTCATTTCGAGCACGGAATCCACCATCTGCCGCGTCATCATGCGGAAATCGGTAGCGCCGTCCACCAGGCTGAGGCCCGAGAGACGGTTGATCAGTCTGAAGAAGCATTTCGAGAAGAAAGCGCGGATCTTTCCGTCGCTTTTTCTTTTATTCCTGTACATCGCGACCGAATCGTAGCCTCCGCGGACGGTGCTTTTTTCATCGGGGAAAGCGATCTTCTCGGTCGTAAGCGTCCTGTACATCCCAGGAATGCTCTCTACAGGATGCTGAAGGTCCGCGTCGAGCAGGACAACATAATCGCCCTTTGCTTCTTTAAGGCCCGCGTATATGCCGGCTTCCTTGCCGAAGTTCCTCGAGAAGGATACGTAGCGCACGCCCGGATCGGTCTCGTGGAAGCTGCGGAGGAGCTTCAATGTGCAGTCTGCGGATCCGTCGTCGGCAAATACTATCTCGGTGTCGCAGGGTTCATATTCAAGTGTCTCACCGGACGGAGTGACATATCTGCCTTCGGCGAGCGCCTTTCTGACAGGGGCAACGGCCTCCATAAACAGCGGCAGCGCCTTTTCCTCGTTATAACACGGAACTACCAGTGTCATTAAGCTTCTCATACAAATCCTCCCATGTCTGCATCAGTTCTTCGAGCTTCGCTTCGTTAGCAGACTTTTCTTCGGTCAGCTCTCTTAAGCGGACAGAATTCGTGGCAATATCCGGATCTTCGAACAGAGCGTCGATCTCGGTGTTTCGCGCTTCGAGCGCGTTTATCTCTTTCTCACACGCCGCAAAATCGTTCTCCAGTTTGCGTCTGGCCGCTGCCAGTTTTTTCTGTGTCTCCCAGTCATTCTTTGACGATGCTGTATCCGCGGCTGAGGCTGATCCGCTCTTCGAAGGTGCCGTATTTACCACGGCACGGCCGCTGCCGGTCGCATAGGCCGCGTTCATCACCGCGTCGCGTTTGTCGAGGTAATAGTCATAATTGCCTTCGTACTGTACGAGGCGCTTGTCCGTCAGTTCAAATACCCTGGTTGCGGTCTTGTTGATGAAGTAGCGGTCATGGGATACGTAGACCACGGTGCCGGTGTAGGACGCCACGGCCTGTTCGAGTATTTCTTTCGAGACAATGTCAAGATGGTTCGTGGGCTCATCGAGGATCAGGAAATTCGCGTCGGAGAGCATGAGCTTCGCGAGCGAAACGCGGGCCTTTTCACCGCCAGAAAGGTCGCCGATCAGCTTAAATACGTCGTCCCCCGTGAACAGGAAGGCAGCGAGCAGATTTCTCACGCGCGTATTGTCAATGTCGGGATAGGTGCTCTGTATCTCGTCGAAAATGGACTTCGCGGGATCGAGCACGTGATGTTCCTGATCGTAGTATCCGATGTAAACCTTCGCGCCAGGCTTGTATTCGCCGGAATCGGGCGGAAGGATGCCGTTGATGATCTTGAGCATCGTGGTCTTGCCTGTGCCGTTATTGCCTATTATCGCGATGCGGTCGCCGCGCTTTACCTCGAAATTCACATCGTCGAAGAGTGTCACTCCGTCAAAGCCCTTCGAGAGATGCTTTACCGTGAGGACGTCATTGCCGCTCTGGATGTTCGGCTCGAGGATGATGTTCATCTTATCATTCAGCTCAATGGGTTTGTCAACGCGCTCGATCTTGTTCAGCATCTTCTCGCGGGATTCCGCGCGCTTGATCGATTTCTCGCGGTTGTAGGAACGGAGCGTCTCGATGACCTTCTCCTGGTGCTTTATCTCGCGCTGCTGGTTCATGTAGGCGCGGTACTGCGCGTAGCGCTCGGCCTGCTTCTTCTCGGAATAGGTCGTGTAATTGCCCATAAAGGTCTCGGCGTGCGTGTTCTCGATCTCCACGACCTTCGTGACGATCTTGTCGAGGAAGTAGCGGTCATGGGCCACGAGGATAACGGCGCCCTTATATGAGCTTAAGAAGCCTTCGAGCCATCGTATCGATTCGAGATCGAGATGGTTCGTGGGCTCGTCGAGCATGATGATGTCGGGCGTGCGAAGGAGCAGCTTTGAAAGAGCCACGCGCGTCTTCTGGCCGCCTGAGAGCGTCTCGACCTTCATCCCGAAATCCTCCTCGGAAAAGCCGAGACCCTTCAATACTCCGGTGACTTCGGACTTTACCGCGTAGCCGTTCTCATTCTCAAAGCGGTGCGTGAGCTGTGTGTACTGCTTCAGGAGAGTCTCGAGTTCCCCGCCCTCGACTTCCTTCATATGGTGCTCGAGCCTGCGGATATTCTCCTCGGTGGCGAGGATGTCGGCCTTGACCGAGAGAACCTCTTCCCAGATCGTATTGCCGGGGGTGAGGTCCTGCTGCTGCGAAAGATATCCGACCGTGGTGCTCTTCGCTATCACTACGGAACCCGAGTCGGCGCTCAGTTCACCGACTATTATCTTAAGCAATGTAGATTTACCGGCACCGTTGATCCCGACGATCGCGGCCTTCTCATGCTCGTTCACATGGAAGCTGACATTGTCGAGGATCACGTCGGTACCGAAGGATTTACAAATATTTGAACATGAAAGAACCATAGGAAAACCTCCGAGGGCTATTGTACCAAAAGACGGGAACGGTTGCAAATCGATCCGTTCCCGTCTTTAACCCGTTATTCATCAGAATCTCAGTCTCGTGCCCTCAAACCTGCTCCTCGTTCTCAGGTAGTACAGTATGTACCCTATCCTGTCATCGAGGCTCTGTTTGCCGTCCGAAACAATATCCAGCGAGATCTCCATGTTGAGCACCATATGCTCGTCCACCTCGCCCGCGTGCTCCTCCAGGATGCGGTGCTTCTCCTCCACGGTCTCCGCGTCAAGGAAATCCGCAAGTACCTGCGGGATCTGCGGCTCGCCGCCGTTCGCTCTCTGCTCTTCCATAATCTTCTCCGTTCCGCGCTCCGGCGATCGTACCGCCGTCCATCGCGCACTTTTATTCGTTAAGCTCATCTTTTGCCCTTATCGCGCCGCTGCCTCTGCTGCATGTAATAATCGGCGTATTCATCGGTGATGAGCCTGTTGTGTACCATCTGTTCCAGGGCGTCAAGACAATCGTATCTGGACATCGACGGGTCGTCAACCATCTGCTGAAGGATCGCGCCGATCACATTCTGATATTCCTGCTGTCCGATGACCTGATCTATCCAGAGCAGTCTCGCTTCAAACGCGCGCTTGAAGTAAATGCTGTGCTCTCCCTCGATGTTCAGCGAATCGTAAATGTGCATGTTGAACCTGTACTTTGCCCTCAGCGCCCTCATGGACCTGGGAGTCACGGCTACGGTTCCGCCGAGCACGTACTGGTTCTTTGTGTAATTCGTGATGCCCATGCGATTCGTGAACGAATTGAATGTCGGCATCACGTCCTCAAACTGCTCATAAACGCCCATATCGTTCCTGATGCGGTTATAAGCGTCGAGATTCTCCTCTTTCACTTCGGATTTGTATGTAACGTACAGGAACTTGTCCAGAGGCATGCTCTCGACTCTTTCGTTGCCCTCCATCAGAAGGAAATAGACTATCTTCTTCTTCATCCAGCAAAGAGCCGGAGTACGCGCCGTATCAAACTTCCTCGACTCGTCGATCACGATCGGGATATAGTCCTTTTTGACCTTATACCTGTGGAGCAGCTGTCTGTAAACGACCGGTGTATAATTGGCTATCTGCTCGTTTGAGTCCCTGAGCTCTCTGCTCGCGCGCTTCTCACGTTCGATCTGCTCTTTTGACTCGCGCGCGGATCTGCCGTCTGCGTTCCCGGAAGCGCTGTCGCCGCCGGACTCACCCGGCTTCTTTACACCGCGTTCCTTACCGCCGTCCTTACGTCCTTTGCGCTTCTTCCCGCGCCGGCTGCGTCTTCCGAACAGTCTCCCGAGCCATCCGCCGCTTTCTTCCTCTTCGTCGTCCTCATCAGTGCCGGTATTGAAAGGATCATACTCCCTGCCGGCTTTATCGCCTTCTCCGGCGGGATCGTATTCTTCCTCTTCGTCGTATTCAATGCTTACGATCTTCGAGTCGCCGCCTACCTCTTCCTTGCGCTTCCTGACGCGCGTACGGCGTTCCCCGGTATCATCGTCGTCCGTCGCGCTCCCGCGGCGTGCTCCGGACTTCGAAGCCCTGGGCCTCTCGTCCTCGTCATCTTCGTCATCCTCATCAACATCCTGCGTAACGAAATTCGCGAGGAAAACCATCATGAGGCCTACAATGATCGAGAGCGCGCCTACCGCGAGTGCCCAGAGCTCATACGAGATACCTCCGTAGATCGCGAGCGCCAGACCTCCGGCCACCAGCAGAAATACCGCCAGAAGAAACAGTCTGGTCTTCGCCGAGCCGTATTTAATTGTAGCGATCAGCTTTCCCACAGCCTTCTCCTTCCGGCCTTCGGCTCACAGCGTCAGGTCTGCAAAAAGTCTCATTTCCCGTAAAACCCCGCAATATCATCAAGCTTTGAATGCATATTCTCAAAAAGCAGATCGAGCAGCGCAGCAGCCGCCATCGACTCTGCCACTACCACCGTGCGCGGAACCGTGGTGATCTCCGCTCCGTCCGCGACCTCGATCTCCTTATCATTGCCTTCACAGTCCACTGCGCTCAGTACAGAGCTCGCAAGCGGTGTCGGAGCGAAAGAGACACGCAGCACGATCTCCGAGCTGTCCGAAAGTCCTGCGGTTATTCCGCCGGAGCGTTCGCTGTCCGTGGCTGAGAAGCCGTCGCCGAACTCCACGCCCTTAGCCCGGTCTATCGACATGACCGCAGCCGCGAGCCGCGCGTCAAGCTTGTCAAAGAAGGGCTGTCCGATGCCTGCGGGCACTCCGGTAATGATGATCTCGATCACGCCGCCGGCCGTTTTCTTCTCTGCCGCAATCTCCTTTAAATACTCAACCGCCTTCTCCGACGCCTCAGCGTCAGGCATGTTCACGGGGCTGTTCTTCAGGTCATCCAGAGAGCAGTTGCCGTACTTTATCGAAACAGGTCCTATCGACCTTACATAAGAGCAGAACGTGATGCCGAGCTTCCCGAGGATCGCCGTGGCTACGGCTCCGGCCGCGGTACGCGACGCGTTGTCACGGTCTGTCACGCGTCTCGCGGACTTGTATTTGATCGCCGAATTTATGATAGTCATGGCCATCGGAGTACCGTTCGTCACGCCGTCCTCCAGGCCCGAATTGACTGTCACAAAATCATTCTCATGGCGTCTGGTGAACAGGCACGCCGCGGTCGGTCTCCTGCGGTTCATGTACGCCTGGATATCATTCTCTCCGAGCGCGAGTCCCGCGGGTACTCCGTCGATCACGACTCCTATGCCGTTCCCGCCGGTCTCGACCCAGGATGTTATACTGAAATTCTTTCCGAATGTGGATCCGGCCATTATATCTCCATTCCGTGCAAAAGCACAAACCATATTTTAATTCATCGTTCCGCGAGCAGCTCATCAAGTTCAGCGCTGCCCTGTGAATAGTCCTTAAATACGATGCCCTTCATGCCGACCGCTTTCGCGCCGTCGACGTTCTCGGGCGTATCGTCGAGGAAAACGCATTCCTCAGCCTTCAGGCCGTACCTGTCAAACAGGAGATTATAAATGCGGGCGTCGGGCTTCAATATCTTCTCCTCAAAGGAAATAACGCGCCCGTCCTCAAGTCCGAAAAACCTGAAATGTTTGCTGATATATTTAAAATGATCCTCCGAATAATTCGAAATGATATAGACCTTATAGTCTCTGTCCTTAAGGCCCTTTATCCAGCCCTCAGAATAGTCATACTCCGTCACAAGCCTTCTGCGGTCCGCGAAGAACAGCCTGATATCATCCTCGATCTCAGGGTCCGTCGCAATCATGGCGGTAATGATCTCATCGACCGACATCACGCCGCGGTCCACCTCTCTCCAGAGCGCGTTCTTCGTGGTGGCTGCGGCCAGACGCCACGCGCGTCCGCCGGGCTCCCAGTCCTCTTCGCCCGCGAAAAGGATCTCCGTGATATAATCTCTCCACCTGAAGGCGGCCAGCACATTACCTATATCAAAAACTATATTTTTAATCATAAACCAATATCCTAAATGTTTTCTATCTGCCAGTCGATCGGCGTCTCGCCGTGAGCGGTCAGGAATTCGTTCGCCTTGCTGAAATGCCTGCATCCGAAGAACCCTCTGTACGCCGAAAGCGGCGAAGGATGCGCTGCCTTAAGCACAAGATGCTTCGGGTTGTTCAGCATCGCTGCCTTCTTCTGCGCGGGCGATCCCCAGAGCATGAACACTACGGGCCTGTCGATGTGATTCACCGCTGCGATGACCGCGTCGGTCAGTTGCTCCCAGCCGTGTCCCTGATGGGAATTCGCGGCGTGCTCCCTGACCGTGAGCACCGTGTTCAGCAGCAGTACGCCCTGGTCGGCCCACTTTTTGAGATACCCGTTGTTCGGCTCGTAGCATCCGAGGTCGGAATTGAGCTCCTTGTAAATGTACACCAGCGACGGCGGAGGCGTATTCCCCGGAAGTACCGAAAAACAGAGCCCGTGCGCCTGATTCACCTCATGGTAGGGGTCCTGCCCGAGTATCACGCATTTAACCTTCTCAAGCGGCGTGTACGCGAGCGCGTTGAATATATCATCCGAGGGCGGGAATATCACATGCTTTGAGTATTCATCCCTCACAAACTTATACAGCTCTCTGTAATAAGGCTTCCCGAATTCGGGTTCGAGTACCTTCTGCCATTCTCCCGTGATCGCGCCCATCAGAAATCTCCGATCATCAAATATTATTCTCCGAAATACCGGTCAATGCCGTCCGCAAGCCCCTGCACGATCTTCGCGCGGTAATCCGCGGTCTGCAGAAGCTTATCCTCGTCGGGATTCGAGAGATATCCGACCTCCACGCGCGCCGAAGGGATCTTCGTCCAGTTAAGCTCCGCGAACGTGTCGATCTTTATGGTCCCCCAGTTCTTTGCGCCCGTAGAAGCTTCAAGTTCTGTCAGTATGTCTCCGCACAGCTTATTGCAGCTGCCGATCAGATCCTTTGAAAGGAACGCGTTCTCATCGGACGGGCAGAATGCCATGATGCCCTTAATGCTGCTTCTGTCATCCGAATTACCGTGGAGGTGGAGCACGATCTCGCCCTGGTTGTTCGCGATCAGCGCGCGCTCGGCGTTGCTGATCATGACGTCGTTCTCCTCGCGGATCATATATACCGCGTAGCCGCGCTTCTCAAGCTCGGTTCTGAGCAGCTGTGCCATATCAAGAGTGAACTGATACTCGGGCGTATATGTAGCGACACCCTCCGCGCCGGAATTGACCTTCTTCTCGGTCTTCGATGCTCCGGGGCCAATGAGCTCAGTCTCGTTGTTATTCCTGAGCTGATGAGCGGCGTCGATCACAACGATATGCTTTCCCGAAGGAATGTCCGTAGGTCCCGCGCCTGCATCGCCTGTACCGGGATTCCCCGCGTCAGCGGCGGTACCCGAGCCGTCTCCGGTATTCCCGGCATCCGCGGTATTCGTGCCATCGCCCGAAGCGGTATTCCCTGCGTCAGCCGCGGAAGCTCCCGCGTCGGAAGTCTGCCCGTCAGCCGTGTTCGTATTTGAAGCATCCGAAGACTGCCCGGCATTCGAAGCAGGGTCCTTAGCCGTATCCCCGTCGGTCTTGCCCGTAGAGGAGTCCGTACCTGTACCTGTCTGTTCCGTGGCTGCGCCCGTGTCATCGGCGCGCATCATAAACTTTGCCGCAAGCGACATGATCAAAACGGCTCCGAGGAAAATGGCCGCTATCATCGCGATCCTTTTAATAAGCTCGTTCATCCGGATAATTCTCCATTAACGAACCTAAAGCGGGGACTGTTCATCTCCGCTTAAGGTTTGTCTTTTATCACAATTGTTATCAGCTCTTGAGTTCAAGCAGCTTTGCCTTCAGCTCGCCTTCGATGCGGCCGAGCTCTGCTTCTGCCTCGCGGCGCTTCTGCTTGCCTTCCGCCTGTATCCTCATAACCTCGTCGAGAGTATTGATCAGGTTCTCGTTCGTGGTCTTAAGAGTCTCGATGTCAACGATCGAACGCTCAGCTTCCTTAGCTGTCTGGATCGTAGCCATCTTCAATGTCTCTGAATTCTTCTTGAGCAGCTGGTTGGTCATTTCGGTAACCGCCGACTGTGCCGCGGTAGCCTCCTGGCTGTGCGCGATACCGAGTGCGAGTACCATCTGCGACTTCCAGAGAGGGATGGTGTTCACGATCGAGGACTGGATCTTCTCGACCATGAGTGTGTCGTTGTTCTGAAGGAGTCTGGTCTGCGGTCCGAGCTGGATCGAGATCATTCTCGTGAGCTCAAGGTCATGGAGCTTCTTCTCGAAACGCTCGCAGAGGTTCGCCATATCGTTGTAACGCTGAGCATCCTCCTGCGCGCCTGTCTGCTCTGCCTTCTTGCGGAGCTCCTCGAGCTCGCCCGTGCGGACTGCTTCGAGCTTCTTCTTGCCGGCGATGATGTACATCGTCAGCTCCTTATAATACTTGAGGTTCAGGTCATACATCTGGTCGAACATCGCGATGTCCTTCATCAGAGTAACCTGGTGGTTTTCAAGCTTGTCAACGATCTTGTCAACGTTAACTTCAGCCTTAGCGTAGGAAGCCTTCAGAGCCTCAATGTCTCTCTTTTTCTTCTGGAAGAATCCGGCGATACCCTTCTTCTCCTCTTCGTTCATGGTCTTAAGCTGAACGACCAGAGCTGAAAGATCCTCACCGATCTCGCCGAGATCCTGCGTCTTAACATTCTTCAGCGCGCTCTCGGAGAACGATGCGATGTTCTTCTGTGCCGAAGAACCGTAGCTCATGATCTGGTTGGAATCCGTGATGTCGATCTTCTGGCTGAATTCATCGACTACCTTGCGCTCAGCCTCGGACAGCATGGACTCGTCAAGCTTAACCGCGTTCGCTTCACGCTTCTTTTCCTTTTCAGCCTCTTCCTGCTGCTGAAGTGTCTGAGTCTCGAGCGAAGGCGACTGCACGGGGGTCAGCGTAAGACCGAAATCGGGTGCCGCAACGCCTGCGGTGTTCTCGGATTCAAGTGTTAAAGAAATGTTGTTATTGTCGTCCATCTTATATCTCCTTTCGCTTTGCTTCAGGCATTCGCAGTTACGCTTTTCGATTATAGGCTTTGCCTATAATATCGCTTCGCGAATTCTGCTTGCCTTTACATTATAGTTTCAACTGTGGAATGTTCATCTCATCGGTAAGACCTTCCTGGGCCAGGAGATTCTCCATAACCTTGATCTCCGATGAAACGTCCATGGCCTCATCCGCGTAAAGCGAATCAAGCTGCTTGTCAAAGGCTTCGAGTGCCTTATCCATCATCTCCTCGACCTGTTCCTTCGTGGCGTCGATATTCTCACCGGAAATACCGGTATCGTCCATCCTGTCGTAGGAATTTAAGAGCTTAACTGCTGTCGGAAGATAATAGTTGAAGAAACGTCTCACAGAATTCTTCTTCGAAGGATGCTGTACAACGTAATCCACGATCTTCGTGGTAACGTCCTCGAGGTGAACGATCTGCGCCGAAACTCTCTCGTCCTCGATACCGTCATCGAGACGTCTCATCTCGGCAATAGCCTTCTCTTCCTCGTCGAGCATCTTATCGATAGCGCTGTCGCCTGTACGCTGCCGCTTCGGTACTTTATATTTGTCGATAAGCGACTGCTCCTGCTCCTTCTTTATCTGCGCGTTCTTCTTTCTCTGCTCCTCGGCAAGTTTTTCCGCGTCGATCTTCGCCTGCTCGGCTGCTCTGGCCTTCGCGAGTTCAGCCTCCATGGCTGCCTGCTTCTGAAGCTTCCTCTTCTCTCTGCGTGAGAGCTTCACGGGCTCATCCGCAGGTCTGACCTTAACCGTCTGAACGTTCTGGTTCTGACGTCCGTTGTACGAATATCTGTAAGTCGAAGAATAAGGGTTTGCCGAACCGCTGCCGGCTCTCGTATCAACCGTTCCGCTGTAAGTGTAAGGCTGTCCGGGCTGGCCTGCCTGGCCGGGCTGTCCGCCCTGTCCGCCCTGCGCGTAGGTCTGATTAGGATTATAAGTCTGATTCGGATTGTAAGTCTGATTCGGATTATAATTGTAATTCTGGTTGTAATTTCTGTTCTGGTTGTAGTTCTGGTTGTAGTTCTGGTTGTAGTTCCGGTTCTGGTTCTTGTTCGATCCGACCAGTGCCTTTATCGCCTTAATGATCGCGAACAGCGCGATGCCGAACACTCCGAGGCCGATCGCACCCGAGAGGAGTCCGAACAGTCCTGTAAGCAGCCCTGTATTGCTTAGCAGTATGATCGCGATGATCCACCAGATCCAGCTATTTTTCTTCCTGCTCATCTTTCTAAATCTTTCTCCGTATTCTATGTAAGTGAACCGTAAATTAAGCGGTCTCATTTTTATCATGTCTTATTTTACTAATTTGAACAGGAATTGTAAAGCCTTTGGGTATGCGATTTAATCAAGTTTAATCCGCCGTTAATCTTATTTTAAAACTTCCTCTTTTTCTCCTTCTCCCACATCTTGCGCAGCTCCTCGTCACCCAATATCTTCAGCGCTTTATCCGCGCCTTCCTCCGCCGTGATCCCGAGCATGTCATGCATGCTTGTATTCTCATCCTGCGAATGATCGATGAACCTGAAGCAGGAGGTTCCGAAGTCCGGCGCCGCGTCAAAGTCCCTGACCATCTCCCATGCCCTGCGGAGATCTTCCTCCGCCGCCTTTTTATCGCCTTCTTTCAGACTGATGCCGGCCAGAAAGATATAGTCCGTCGACATCGTTTTGGTCAGGAAATTCGGGCGATCATCCGCGTTGAATCTTCGAATGCAGTCCAGATCCCATTCCAGCAGCTCGCGTGCCTTCTCGTAGTCTTTTTTTGCGTAGCAGTTGTGTGCCTTTCCATAGAAAGCGTTTGACATATCGCCGTACGCGATCAGCATCGCATCCGAAAGATATCCTTCCGCTTCATCCGCGCGGTGCAGATATATCGAAAGACAGAGGCCGATCTTTCCGGAAAATATATTGGTATCATTATGTTTCTTCATGAGCTCGACGGCCTTCTCATATTCGCCGAGCTGAGAGTAGGCCTCGGCCAGCGCGCCGTAAACATAGAGCTCTCCGTGTTCCGGGTCGGTGTTTTGGTTAATGAGCAGCAGTGACTGCTCATAGAGTTCCGCGGCGCGTTTCAGTTTCTCCTTATAGGCTTTATCCTTATGCTCTGTTCCGAACAAAAGATTGATCATTGCGCAGGTGCAGACAACCCTGAAAGAATTCGGATATTTCTTTAATGCCTTCTCAGCCTCATCAAGCGCTTCCGGAGCCATTGTCCTGCAATACGCGCAGAGCCTGTCGATCGTCGCGTCAAGCCGGTTGTCGCGCATCTTATAGCCCAGCAGCACATCCACCGACACATCAAAGAAGTCCGCCAGCTCCATGATGATCTGAAGCTCCGGAACCGACATGCCCGACTCCCACTTATACACGGCACCCGTGGTCACGCCCATGGCCTCGGCCAGCTGCTCCTGTGTAAGCCTTCTGTCTTTTCTGAATGTCCTGATATTCTCAGCTAATTTGTTTTCCATATCCGGATGCTCCTTTTAACGAATTACTGTTACATCAAAACTGTTGTATATGGGGGTTAAAAACTGATTATCGCTATTATTATATCATTATTAGCATGATATGGCGCAGAATTGATATTATAATAGCACAAATAAATACGCGGCTGCCCATTTTTGAGCAGCCGCTTTCTTACCCGTTTCCCAGGAATTTCTGTTTTATCTCATCATACTTCGCCGCCGTCATCAGTGCGGTCTCATCGGTATCCTTCAACGTTACCGTATATGTCCATCTGCCGTAAACTTCCAGCTTTTTGATTGCCTCGGCCCTGATGATATAGGATTTGTGGCAGCGTATGAACCGTTCCGGGTCCAGCTTTTCCTCCAGTACATTAAGAGGCTGGGATGTCAGGAACACCTCGTCCTTGGTTATCACTCTGGACAATCCGTCGACACGCTCGATCATGATAATGTCACTGATATCCACCAGATTGATCTCCTCTTTGCCTTTGAGGATCAACTTTTCATATTGTGCGTCAGTTTTTTCTTCGGGTTCACTCTCCTTCGTCATGGAGATGATCCTGTCGAGAGTCCTGTTGATCCTCTCCATATCGAACGGCTTGACGAGATAGTCAAACGCATAGATCTCAAACGCATTTGCCATGTATTCGCTGTGCGCGGTGGCAAATACGATCTTGACCTTCGGGTCCAGCTCTGTGATCGCTTTGGCGCATTCCAGTCCGCTTTCACCGTTCAGATCGATATCCATAAATACCACGCCGGGGCGAAGTCTGATAAACTCACGGATGGCCGACGCGAAGCTGTCACACTCCGCCGTAACTTTACAGCCCTCGTTCCGCTCTATCATCTTCTTAAGGATAGTGCGAATCTGCTCTTCATCCTCAACTATCATCACTTTGATCATGATCCCGTTCTCCGTGTCAGTTCT
>JAFZKM010000088.1 GCA_017553665.1 Lachnospiraceae bacterium | reverse complement strand
TCCGCCGCGGTCATCTCGGGGTTGAATATCATCGAGATATCAAGTTCGTTCTTTAAAAACTCGATCTCGGAATTGTAAATGGGATTGCGCACACGGGCAATAGTCTTGCACTTGCCGACCTTCTGCGCGATCACGCAGCAGAGAAGGTTCATCTCATCCGAATCCATGACCGCGACCATCAGGTCGGCGTCGCCTATTCCGGCCTCACGCAGAGTCGTGGAGCTCGTTCCGTCACCCGTGAACGACATTACGTCCAGGTTTGAGAGCGCGTTCTTTAAGCGGTTTGAGTTCTTATCAATGACCGTAACTATATGTCCCTCGGAAGTCAGCTGCTTTACCAGCGAAAGTCCGATCTTACCGCAGCCTATAACAATGATCTTCATGTATGTTTATCTCCCAAAAAAATCTTTTGTACCCAATAGCAAAACAATTAAAACCACATAATATAACAAGATATATTTTACTCCAATTCTCACAAAATGCAAATAAAAGTACCCGAAGGCATCTATCCTTCGGGTACCGGTATTCTTATTCGGTTATCTGTCCGAAAGCCGCCCGGCTTCAATAAAGAATCCCTCTGCGGTAATGCACCACCCGGTGCCGTCCTCAGCAGTGAACCTGTACGCGATATCGACCGTATCTCCCTTCGCGAGCTTATCGATGCGCTCGGACGAAAGATCCGACTCTGAATATACATAAGTCTTTTTCTTCGATACCGTCATCTGCGAATCTACGACTTCGTAGCCCGGATAAGCGAAGTATCCGTCATCTATGGTCAGGTCGCCCTGTACGTACCAGATCGAGATAACATTCGCGAAGAAGGCTCCTACCGAGCTGATCTTCGTCATGATCCAGGTATCCTCAAGCCTCTTTCTGCCCGTGCCGTTAGCGGGATCGTAAGCGTAGAAGCTCAGTGATCCGTCCTTATGGCGAACATAATCCGAAATAAGGATCGCGTGCTTTCCGCTGCTTCCGTACTTCGTATAGACTACAACGCCCTCGGGATGTGTATCGAGCAGATCCGCGATATACTCGCGGTTATGCGAATGAGTGGTCTCCGTTTCTTTCTTCAGGTAATATGTGATCGCGGATCCTGTCGCGGTATCCTGATGCGTAAAAGGCGTAACATCCGAGAAATATGAACTGCAGCTCTCGTACTTGCCGTTCTTGTCCGGAATGGGATTGCCTCCCATAGCCGCGCGGACATCGCCGAATGTAAATGTTACGGCCTTTCCTTCCGCTGCCTGACGGCGTCTTAAGAGCGACGCGGTAGCGGATGAAGTGCAGAGTCCGCTGGTCTTCGAGAATTCCTGCTTCCAGCCGGTAACCCAGGTAAGGTTCTCCGCCGAAATGCCGAAAGTCCTGATCTTCCCCGCCGATGAAGCCTCAGCCGAGGGCTCCTCTGCCGGTCCCACATACTTGCAGTACTCAAGCGAGATCCATCCGTGAACCGAGCCGTATACGACCTTACCCCATCCGTTTGAGCTGACAAATGTTACATTAACCTTTGTACCCTTCGGGATCGAGCCTACCTTCATGTTCTCACTGCTGGGACAGGTTCTGACATTAAGAGGCGATTCCTGCGTGTTTATCTTGTATATCCCGGTTTTATAAGAAGCTGCCTGAACACTTACTCCCTCGGGGAGAATGAATGCCAGGATGAGCAGAATAGCAAAAACGGATTTAATTGTTTTGGAGAATCTCATGCCTATTGTTACCCTTCAAAATAATTTCGTAACAATATTGTAACAATTAAATCCGTTTTTTGCAAGTACATTACTGTAGAATTCACATTTTATTAATCTGTTACTTGTTAAACTTTTCAGTCCAGTAGCTCTGACCGTAGATGTCGGTGATCTTATAGAGGCCTACCATCTTCTGTCCTACGATGGTATCGCTGACCTGAAGCGATCCGCTTACAACAAGCTGATCCCCGAGCTTATAGCTGTCGAGATAAGAGCCGTCGTATCCGTAATAATCGCAGAGGAAATCGATCACATCTCCGTTCTGGATATCAACAAGTCCCCTGAATTCGGTTTCCGTAACACTTTCGTCATAAACGGGCTCCGCGCCGGCTATGCTGCCCTTTCCGGTGCTGTAGGAAAGATTAACGATAATGTTCACTCTCTCGCCGTTAAGGAGAGCGGGAACCTTACCTGTGATGGTGTCTCCGGTCGTATCGACATGATAGTACGCGACAGGCTGCTGATTTATCGAGATCCAGGTGCCCTCGGTATCCACGATGAGATTGCCGTAATCGTCTATGCTAAAGAGATTATCAAGGCCCAGATCGATGTATCCTGCACCGTCGTCCACGAACATGTTGAGGTCAACGCTGTTGATCAGGCTCCAGTCCTGCTCGGTAAGGGTAATGTACTTATGACCTTCACTGTCGGACTTCCAGTTAAGCTTCGAAGTATCGAGCAGATTATTGCTTACATAGCCCGCGATCGCCTCATCGCTCATCGATCTTCCACTGAGTCCCGAGATGGTCGAAACAAGTCCGAGGATGCTGTCAAGCGACGAACCCGAACCTGATGCCGAGCCACCGCCGAGCAGATCGAGCAGGGATCCCATGGAAGAACCCGAACTGCTTCCTGCCGCAGCGCCCACGCCCTGTACTCCCGCGAACTCCTTGATGCACTCGGAATACTCATCGTCAAGTCCGATCTGGTCGTAAGTCGATACAGCTGAATTAACCTTATTTGTCTTCCTGTAAGGGAAGTAGATCGAGATACCGTAGGCGTTCGTCATGTTCGACGAAGTCCTGTTGTATTTAACCGATGAAAGCAGTGTATCCGCAAGCGCCTTGCCTTCCTTGGTATCAAGGTTGAGCGCGAAGTTGATCAGGTCGATCTGATCGATCGCGTTTGACTGCGCGAACTCTCTCGCGTCGCTTCTTGATTCCGAAACGGTCTCGTATTTATTGTCGTTGATAAGCTTCGAGGTACTCTTCGCGAATGCCTTGAAGTCATCGCTCACGGTCTCGGAAAGCTCTGCAAGATCGACGATCGAAAGCGTGGTCTTCTGGCCGGGGCATGACTGAGCGCATACATCAACGAAGTCGTCGATGATGTTCTTGCCGATCTCGATCGTATCCATCGAGGTGTTGTTCGACAACGCGTTAAGCCAGTTGGTGTAATACCAGCCTACGCCGGGCTCGGTCTCCTCTGACGCGATAACATAATCCGCGTAGTTCGCGAGCATCAGGTCGGTCTCAACGGTAGCCATCAGGCAGGCGTCAAAGCCGATGAAATCATACTTGATCCCCGCGTTCTTGAGCGCGGTATTGATGCCCGCAAGGTTCATCGAACCGGAAGTCTTATGAGTCTCGTCATAGCCGTAGCCCGAGAGCGATCCTCCGCCGTGATCCCAGAATATCAGGATATTTCTGTCAGCGGGATAATTCTTATTGGCGTACTTGATAAACTCTGTGAGCGTCGCGGGATCGGTCATGGCCTTATTGCCCATGTTGTCCTCAAGACGCGTCATCTTGCCGCTCGTGAGTTTGTATATCTGGTTATTTGAAGTGCTGATGCCGCCGGTCTTCCACTTGCTGCAGCCGCCCGTGTAAACGATGATATTGATCTTGTCGGAAATGGTGGCCTTCATCATCTCGTTCAGGTCGTTTGTCGCCATTCCGTATTTGCTCTCAAGATCTGTACCGCACATATATACCATCATCGTAACGGTATCCTTGCCGTTGCCCTTGATAGTGGTATATCTGCTTCTTGCGCTCTTATCGACGTTCTTGTTCAGTTTGCCGGTGTTGCTCGAAGAAACCCAGTTGCTGCTGACATTGCCCACGCTCTGCATGGTGCTCGAACCGAAGCCCGATGAGATAAGGCTTCCCGCGATGCCGCTGAGCAGCGATCCCGATGACGAGCTCGATGATGTTGTTCCGGTACCGGTGCTTGTTCCCGAACCGCTTCCGGAGCCGCCGCCAAGCAGTCCGAACAGACCGCCTCCGCCTCCGAGCAGCAGAACCGCGGCAATGATTATGATCTTAAGCAGTCCGCCCGAGCTTCTCGTAACGTTCTGTCCCGAGTAGGACTCTCTTCCCGAACCTCCGCTTACAGGCGGTTTGGGACCCGCGCCGCCGGTACCGACAGGACCTGAGCCTAAGCCTTCTCCTCTCTTGTAGACGTCTTTACCCTGACCGGTGACATTTTTCTTTCTTCCGCCTTCCATTTCAGGCATATTACTACCTCCGTTCCAAGCCTGCCCCTTAAATCTATAAGGCATGCATTGATTTATTCCTTAAAAACTTTGCAGGCGGCCTCATCGGGCCACCTGCGAAAGTATTTCTCTATTCCAAGCCGCTGTTTCGTAAAAACGTTACGGCTTCGGTCACATTATCATTCGTCTGTAACAACACTGTCATCAACGTTGAACTGTTTGGCGCAAGTCTTGCAAAGACGACTCTTGTTGGCTGCGATAGCTTCCTCAACGGTACCCTCAACAAGTGTATCGCTGTTGTTAAGATGCTGGCAGTCAGCGGTCAGATGATAAACATGTCCGTAATGAGTCCAGTAAACATCACCTGTAATCTCCTGCTGTGCTGCCGCGAGATCTTCCTGAGCGACGGGATTCCAGTCATGGCCCACAGCCAGAGCAACAAGAAGCGCAACGATCGCGGCTATACCTGCGATAATGCGGGTGTTCTTGTCAAATTTCTTCTCTTTATCCGTAAAGATAAGGATGATCAAAGGCAGGAAAGCAAATACTGCAACGATCATTCCCATGTTGTTCCAAAGCCAGAACTTAAGCTGATTCTTCTTAGAAGCGGGATCGATGAGGTTCGCTTTCTTCCAGAGAAGTGAACCGATGACCACGAAGATCAGGTCAAGTACTATAGCAGCGATGATAACCGCCATAGTGGGTGCAAATGTGATGTTGATCTTTCCGAAATAGAACAGGAAAGCAAATACCTCACAGCAGATAGCAAGTACCCAGAGAATCACAGCTCCGCATCTGAGTCCGCCTGCGTTGCCAACGGGCTTCGCCTGCTGTACCATTTTCTCTCCGGTCGCAGTCTTAACTGTCTTTGTGGTGTCTGATGCCGACACTATCTTACGTTCTTTCTTTTCCTCTGCCATTTTTATTCTCCTATCAAAAAAATTCCGGCCCCCCGGTTGATAGAAATATTATAACGTATTGATTTCCTCAATACAAGAAATAATTACTT
>JAFZKM010000087.1 GCA_017553665.1 Lachnospiraceae bacterium | reverse complement strand
ATGATGAGAGTGTCGCACTTCTCAAGCAGGTTATTGATAACGTTGAGCTTATCTGCAACCTTTGCGCCGCCAAGGATAGCTCCGAAAGGACGATCGGGGTTCTCAACAGCATTGCCGAGGAAGTTGATCTCCTTCTGCATAAGGTAACCTACTGCACAGTTGCCGCCCTTCTTGCGAACGTACTCGGTAACTACGGAAACTGATGCATGTGCGCGGTGTGAAGAACCGAAAGCGTCGCATACATAGTCATCGCAAAGATCAGCGAGTTCCTCAGCGAACTTTGTGCCGGCCTTAGCGGGCTTGGTCTCTTCTTCCATTCTGAAACGTGTATTCTGAAGAAGGATAACATCGCCTTCGTTCATGGCGTTAACTGCTGCGGTGGTCTCGGGACCGGTTACATTGTAATCAGCGATGAACTTAACTTCCTTGCCGAGCTTCTCTGAAAGTCTCTTAGCTACGGGAGCAAGGCTCTCCTTCTCATTGGGGCCTTCCTTAACCTTGCCGAGATGTGAGCAAAGGATAACCTTGCCGCCGTCGGCAATGAGCTTCTTGATGGTAGGAAGAGCTGCAACGATACGGGTCTCGTCGGTGATCTCACCGTTCTTTAAGGGTACGTTGAAGTCGCAGCGAACGAGGACTCTTTTGCCCTTTGCGTTAAAATCGTCAACAGATTTCTTGTTTAATGACATAGTAAATACCTCCAATATGAATTTTAATAGGTCACCTCGCGAGCAAAGCTCGCTCGTTCGCGTTAGCTCAGCACTCAGCGCGCGTTACACGCGCCATGTGTGTACTATCGGGGCTTTCTGTAAACACAGTTTACAAAAGCCCGAATAGTACACACAATGGTCTTCGACCCGCTGAGTGCGTTCGCTTTATTCGCGAAAAATAGAAGGGTCCGGTCCAACAGACCGGACCCTCTAAAGGTCTTACTTCTATTTGATTACTTTAACTCCGAGAAGTACTTAATGGTACGAACCATCTGGCTGGTGTAGCTGTTCTCGTTATCATACCATGAAACAACCTGTACAAGGTTATTCTTTGCAACCATGGTCTGAGTAGCATCGAAGATCGAACCGTAGGTGCTGCCAACGATATCGGAAGAAACGATCTCGTCCTCGTTGTAAGCGTAAGACTCGTTTGCAACCTTCTTCATGTAAGCATTGATCTCTTCCTTGGTAACTTCCTTCTCAACCTCAGCGATGAGGATAGTGGTCGAACCGGTAGGGGTAGGAACACGCTGAGCGGAACCGATGAGCTTTCCGTTGAGCTCAGGGATAACAAGGCCGATAGCCTTTGCAGCGCCTGTGCTGTTGGGAACGATGTTGATAGCGCCTGCGCGTGAACGACGAAGGTCGCCCTTTCTCTGAGGTCCGTCAAGGATCATCTGATCACCGGTGTAAGCATGAACTGTGGTCATGATACCGGACTTGATGCCTGCGAGATCGTTAAGAGCCTTAGCCATGGGAGCAAGGCAGTTTGTAGTACAAGAAGCTGCGGAGATAATGGTATCTTCGGGCTTAAGTGTAGTATGGTTTACATTGTAAACGATGGTAGGAAGATCATTTCCTGCGGGAGCGGAAATAACAACCTTACGAGCACCTGCATCGATATGAGCCTGTGCCTTCTCCTTGCTGGTGTAGAAACCTGTGCACTCAAGAACAACGTCTACCTTAAGCTCACCCCAAGGAAGATCCTTTGCTGCGGGGCATGCATAGATGGTGATCTCCTTGCCGTCAACAGTGATGGAACCGGGAGTAACAACAGTCTTGCCATCCTCACCGAGAACCGCATCCTTGTAAGTAACCTTATCCTTCAGAGCGTAGGGCTTCTGAGCGGAATCGTACTTAAGAAGATGAGCGAGCATCTTGGGTGAAGTTAAGTCGTTGATAGCAACAACCTCGTAACCTTCTGCACCAAACATCTGTCTGAATGCAAGACGACCGATGCGGCCGAAACCATTAATTGCAACACGTACGTTAGCCATATAAAACCTCCTAGAATTATGTAAAAATTTACTTTTTACTTTAAACCTTAATCATTTTAGCTTGTGGACCTTAAAAATTCAAGTCCGTCAGCACAGTTTTATCATAAATTAACAGAATTACTAAAAAAGTAAGGTGAAACAATGTAATTCTAGTCAATTTTCCCAAATCCCGAAAGCGGCCATAAGCGAAATACGGCTCTGCCCTCAATATCTTTCAAATGAACAACTCCGACCGTCGATGATCGCGAATCCGTGCTCCTGTTGCGGTTATCTCCCATAACGAAATACTCGTCTTCACCGAGATAAATGGGAGACGCTGCCGTATAAGCAAGGAAATTCTCTTCCGTCGCGTAATCCTCCTGAAGCGGTCTGCCGTTGACATATACGACAGAATCCTCAATATAGATCGTCTCTCCGGGTAAGCCGATGATCCTCTTTATGAAATCAACGGATTTATGATTCCCCTTCGGCGCGAAATAAATGATGTCATAACGCTTAAGATTGTTGAAACGTATCGAAAGCTTCTCTCCTATCAGCTGATCGCCGTCATGAAGCGTCTCAAGCATAGATTCGCCCTCGACGGAAACACGTTCCATCACATACATCGGGACAAATTTGATGATCAGTACCGCAAAGATCAGATATGCAACGATCTCTGCGATATTGAGTATCATACGGCGCTTCTTCTGCTCCGGCGTCAGTTCCTTTTTCTCTTCATCCTCGGCGGCTTCCTTTTCGGGAAGCTTCTTCGGATCTGGCTTCGCGGGAGCCGGCGCAGGCTTAGGCTTTTCCTCAGGCTTCTTTTCCGGAGGTTTCTGTGCCAGATGCGGAAGCAGGACAACAGGCTCGGGCTTCTCTATGGGAAACTCGATGCTCGCTATCTCCTGTTTCTGCGATTCGCCGTTCTTCAGCGCTTCCTGCCTGGCTTTCAGCCACTTTTCGTAGCCTTCGTCGTCAAACGGGTCAAAGACGATGACATCATCTTCTTTGTTGTTTACTGACATAGATTATTAATTCTCGTCCTCTGCGTAGAGCGGTGCGTCAACCTCGTAGTTCTCATCGGCGTTGAGGATCTGTACCTTGCCGGTGTAGATCTCATCGATCGCTACCGAAAGAGGCTTATTGCTGGGTACAGTCGAATAAGACTCCGCGCCGTCAATGATCTGTCTCGCGCGCTTTGCCGTAGCGACGCAGATCGAGTAACGGCTGGAACCGATGGGCTCTTCATTCTCCTTGTCCTTATTGATAGCTTCATAGAGCTCGTTGTAAGACGGATGCATCATGATGATCGTATCTCCTTTTTCTGCTTTCCTTTATTCAATGTTCTGTATCTGCTCTCTGACCTTTTCGATCTCTGTCTTAAGGTTGATAGCTGTATTGGTTATCTGAAGGTCACTCGACTTCGAAAGGATCGTGTTCGCCTCGCGGTTCATCTCCTGAGCGATGAAATCAAGCTTTCTGCCGACATTATCCGCGGATTCAAAAGTATCGAGCATGTTTTTGATGTGAGCGCGAAGCCTTACGGTCTCTTCGTCAACGCAGATCTTATCGGCATATACCGTGATCTCCGTAGCCAGAATGCTCTGATCTATCTTAGTATCTCCGAGCAGCTCGGCAAC
This sequence comes from Lachnospiraceae bacterium, assembly GCA_017553665.1. Next base: position 1,987 of record JAFZKM010000087.1, on the reverse strand, counting down.
CTTAGCGTACAGGCGGTTGCGGTATTCATCGACAACCTCGGGTGAACGCTTCTCGATGAAATCTATCCAGCTGAGCATGCTGTTCAGCTTACCCGAAAGATCATTCTTCAGATGCTCGCCTTCGGCTATACGGGTCTTGACAAAGCTCTCTGCGCACTGTTTTACAGCGTCCTCAAGATATGCCCAAAGCTCATCCTCGTCTACCGACTGCTCCTCGATCTCAAACACCTCGGGAAAACGCGCGAGCTGGCCGGCGTTGATGTCGTTGCCGATCTTGAAGTACTCGGCCATCTGGATGATATTGTTATAGTATTCCTCCGCAATATCCTGATTGTACTTTACGCAGGCGCTCTTCTCCTTGTAATCCTCATAGGTGATGTAAACATCGACCTTACCGCGGCTGATGTAGTTCTTTAAGAGATTTCTGATAGAAGCCTCAAAGAAGTTGAGTTTCTTCGGCATCTTGATCGTAAGCTCGTTGTAGCGGTGATTTACCGCCTTCATCTCAACCGTGATCTTTCTCTCGGGGGTTTCCGACTCGTAACGGCCGAAACCTGTCATGCTCTTTAACACTTTGACCTCCAATCTTTCTTTCGAAGATAAAGATTTGAAACCTTAACTGATTTATTTTAATCAATTTCCGTGATTTAGTCAAGTTGGCGCTGTCAGGTGAAATATACGACATCCTCTTCAGCAGGCTGCGCGTCTTTGATCGAGGTAATGTAGAGAACCGGGCCTTTACCCTTGTATTCCCTGCGGAACTCAACGTTCAGCTTCGCCTCGACCTCGATCCAGTCGCGGTTCTGATGGCTGTCTATAAATGACTTCATTGATGACTGGCACTTGCTGATGAAGCCGATGAACGCGATATCGTTCGCGCAGCACTGCATCGCGAAACGGCCGGGAACGATCGCTCCGGGCGGCATCGATGCGTCATGATAGAACTGGCCTTTGAACTTAATGGTCTTGCCCGCGTATTTCTTCGGATAATCGAGCGCGTCCATGTACCAGAGGCCGAAATCGTCGTCCTCTATCACGATTGGATCGGTATTGACATCGAACGGAAGCGGATCCTCGAAATCATTGCCCAGATCGATGCCGTCGGCGGTCTCATAAATGATCTGCGCCTTGCGGTTGAGCGGCTTAATGCTGCGTCTGATCGCGAGTCTGTCGGTCTCTGTGGTGCATCTGTTGAAAATGATCGTGTCGCTGTATTTGATGTGCTCCATGATCATCGAGCGCATATTGTTGAGGTAATTCTGATATGTCTCGGCGTTTACCATAGTGATGATCTGGACCGTAACCCAGTTCTTGGGCGTGTCCACGTCGAGGAAATCCTCCATCTTCCAGACTCCGTTCAGCTCAATGATGATCTGATCCGGTCTGTACTTTGACTGAAGTTCCTCAAAATATGCTTTGTTCAGCTGCTCCCGATCCTCGACGAACACTACGTCGATGTTTTTCTTCGCGAGCGCGGGAACATCGTATTCCTCGATGCCCTCCTCGCATACGATCAGCAGCAGATGATTCTTCCCGACAAATTCGGGATCTTCAAGTGTTGTTCTGATAAATGTGGTCTTTCCGGACTCCAGGAATCCGTTGACCAGATAAACGGGTATATCCATGTTTTTGCCTTTTATGATTTATTAAAATAATGCCTTGATCTTCTCTTCATCGATCTTGCTTCCGATAACGCAGATCTTGCCGATGACATCGGACGAACCGGTACGTACCTCGGGCTCACCGGGTGTGTAATCGAAATGCAGCCACTCGCCTTCCGAACCGGCAACGATACCCTTCGCGCGGAGGATAACGCCGTATTCGGACTTATCAAGCTGTTCTAGAGCGTTCAGGATATCATCCTTCGAATACTTCTTCGAAGTCTCTATGCCGATGCTCGTGAATACTTCATCCGCGTCATGTCCGTGATGATGGTGGTGGTGATGCTCGTGTTCGTCCTTATCATCGTCATCCTGATGATGGTCCT
>JAFZKM010000086.1 GCA_017553665.1 Lachnospiraceae bacterium | reverse complement strand
GCGGCCTTCGCACTGTCAAACTCGCAGTTCGTCCCGGGGAACGCGGGGATCAGTACCTTCGGCTTCGCGCATCTGAACGCGGGCGCCGCGGTTTTTGCCTGCGCCTCGTTTTTGTATGTGAAGGTCTTCATCGGCTGCTCCCTTACGGGGATATTGCAGCTGTATACGCTCTCAAGCTTGTCTTCGTACGCCTTTAAGAGTTTCTCCATGGAAATGCTCTCGCCGCCGAGCGAAATGCTCTCCTGCGCTGTTGTATTTCCGAGGAGCTCCGTGATCACATTACTTCCGGTATTCTCCGCCTCAGCCTTGACCTCGTCGAGACCCGTGCCGTCCGAAAGCTCCGCGATGAATGCTCCGTAATCGTAGCTGAACAGTTTATCCCGATCAGTCTTGCCGGCGTATTCAAAACCGATGCCGCTGCCGATGCCCATCTTGAACACGGCTTCGGCAATGCCGCCGATACCGGGCGTATAGCAGGCCTCCAGCTTTCCGCCGCGCGCGAGCTTCGTAACCAGCGCGACGCATGCCTTAAGCGAAGCGGTCTCGGGCAGTCCGTTCTCCGTGTATACGGGAGCGATCCTGACTACCGCGTGTCCCGGCTTCTTGAAATCGTCCGTAACTATATTCTCTGTTTTTGAGGAAGTTACCGCGAAGGAAACGAGTGTGGGCGGAACATCGAGCTTTTCAAAGGTTCCGCTCATCGAGTCCTTGCCGCCAATGGCGCCGATGCCCAGCGCGAGCTGTGCCTCAAACGCGCCGAGCAGAGCCGAAAGAGGCTGTCCCCAGCGTTTCGGATCGTGTCCGGGCTTCGCGAAATACTCCTGGAATGTCAGATATACATCTTTAAACTCCGCTCCGGAAGCAATGAGCTTCGCGACGGATTCAACAACCGCGAGATAAGCGCCCCTGAAGCAGTTCTTCCCGGTGATGAAGGGATTGTAGCCCCAGCTCATTACCGAGCAGGTGTCGGTATGCTTCTTCTCAACGGGGATCTTCTGCACCATCGTCTGCGAAGGCGAAAGCTGCCTTGTTCCGCCGAAGGGCATGATAACGGTTCCCGCACCGATCGTCGAATCGAAGCGCTCCGAAAGGCCTCTCATCGAGCATGAATTCAGATCGGACACGAGAGTCATGTATTTATCTTCAAACGAAAGCCCGCTGTCCTTACCCGCGAGCGCGCTGACCGTATCGTCAGCCGCTTCGGGCTTCGCGGTCTCTATCGTAATGTGCTTCGCGGCGCCGTTCGAATTAAGGAATTCCCTGCTGATATCAACTATCTTTTTGCCGTTCCAGTTCATGACCAGACGGGGCTCTTCCTGAACCACTGCCACTCTTACCGCCTGAAGGTTCTCTTCCGCGGCAAGGCTTAAGAACTTCTCCTCATCGGCCGCCTCAACGACAACCGCCATCCTCTCCTGTGACTCACTGATCGCGAGCTCCGTTCCGTCGAGTCCCTCGTACTTTTTCGGGACCGCGTTAAGATCGATCTCAAGTCCGTCCGCGAGTTCTCCTATCGCGACGGATACACCGCCCGCGCCGAAATCGTTGCAGCGCTTGATGAGCTTCGACGCAGCGGGATTTCTGAACAGTCTCTGAAGCTTGCGCTCCTCGGGCGCGTTGCCTTTCTGCACCTCCGCTCCGCAGGTCTTTACCGAATCGGTGTTATGTGCCTTTGATGAGCCCGTTGCTCCGCCTATTCCGTCTCTTCCGGTGCTTCCGCCGAGCAGTATCACCACATCACCGGGCGCCGGTCTCTCACGTCTTACATTCTCTGCGGGTGCCGCCGCGATGACCGCGCCGATCTCCATTCTCTTCGCCGCGTAGCCCGGATGATAGAGCTCGTCTACGATACCGGTCGCCAGACCGATCTGGTTGCCGTAGGACGAATATCCCGCAGCCGCTCCGGTCACGAGCTTGCGCTGTGAGAGCTTGCCGGGAATGGTCTCGGAAATGGGCTTTAAAGGGTCGGCCGCGCCTGTTACGCGCATCGCGCCGTAAACATACGAACGTCCCGAAAGAGGATCGCGGATCGCGCCGCCGATACAGGTCGCCGCGCCTCCGAAAGGCTCTATCTCCGTGGGATGATTATGTGTCTCGTTCTTAAACAGCAGCAGCCAGGGCTCGGTCACTCCGTCCACGTCCACATCGAGCTTGACCGTGCAGGCATTGATCTCCTCAGACTCATCGAGCTTGTTGAGAAGTCCCGCTTTTTTAAGGTATTTAACCGAAACCGTCGCAATGTCCATGAGACATACGGGCTTCTTTACTCCGAGCTCCCTGCGAACCTCAAGATAATGGTTATACGCGTCCTCAAGCTGCTTATCCTCAAAGCTTACACTGTCAATGGCTGTCGTGAAGGTCGTATGACGGCAATGGTCCGACCAGTAGGTATCGATCATCCTGAGCTCGGTGATCGTGGGATCGCGATGCTCGGAAAGGAAGTATTCCCTGCAGAACACGATGTCGTCGCTGTCCATCGCGAGTCCGAGTTCCGCGATCATCGCCTCGAGTTCGCTTCTGCTCTTCTCCGTAAAGCCGTTAAGCGTCGCTACCGCAGTGGGCTTATCATATTCCGTGACAAGCGTCTCAGGCATCTCTAAAGCCGCCTCATGCGCTTCCACGGGGTTGATGACGTATTTCTTTATGGCCGCGAGCTGCTCATCGCTGATATTTCCGTAAAGGGCGTAGACCTTTGCCGAACGCACGAGAGGTCTCTCACCTTTGTAAATGATCTGTATGCACTGCGCCGCCGAATCCGCGCGCTGGTCAAACTGTCCGGGCAGATACTCCACCGCGAATACCCTCGCGCCCGCAAGGTCGGGAAGATCGGTCGCTATATCGGTCTGAGGCTCGGAAAAAACTGTCTTTACAGCGTAATTGAATTCCTTCTCACCTATGCCTTCGGCATCGTAACGGTTTAAGAGCCTTACCTTCTCAAGGGATGTGATCCCGAGCAGCGTGCGCGCGTCAGAAAGCAGCTCGTGCGCCTCATTGGCCAGCTCCTCTTTTTTCTCGACGTAAATTCTGTATACCATGGCTGTCCCTTCCCTGTTATCTGTCATTTTTGCCGTACGCGGCAAGCGCGCGCTGTCCTATGTCGCAGCGGCAGTATTCATTGGCGAAATAAACCTTTTTTGTGAGCGCGTAGGCCCTGTCAACGGCTTCCTTAAGGCTGTCCGCGACCGCTGTGAGTCCCAGCACTCTTCCGCCCGAGTTAACGAGCGCCATGCCTTCGCCCATCGTACTCTTCTTCCATGCCTCAACATCCGCCGCGTTCAGTTTCCTTGCGGTCCCGCCGTCTCCGTGCTTGGCCTCGGCCTCAGGAACACGCTTCGCTCCGGCCACATAGATATGCTTCCAGGTCTCCTCGTCTGTCACGATCTCATAGCCCTTCTCGTACTTCACGGGATACCCTTCCGAAGCCAGGATCACGCAGCAGGCGTG
>JAFZKM010000085.1 GCA_017553665.1 Lachnospiraceae bacterium | reverse complement strand
GAAGCCCTGCCCGGGATATCCGGCAGGGAATTTAAGGATGAGAAGGCGCTCTCACATGCGCTGTGGGGAGACTGGTACGCTAGTGACATGTAGGGCGAGGAATCAGAATCGGCTGAAAGCCGATTCTAAAGCGGAGAGTATCTGGAATGAAGAGAGTTAGGGTTTGGGGTTTACTTGCATTTCTTATTATTCTTTGTATCTGCGGATGCGGGAGAAAGGCCGGAAGCACAGGAGATGTGCCAAAGGATGATATGGTGACTGGCAGTGCCTCCGGGCAGTCGGGGACCGATGTTGCAGACGCCGGAAACACTGTGAAAGAAGCCGGCGGAGCAGACACCGGAAGTCCTGATGATACCGTTTGGGGCAGAGCGGATACCGTAAACCCGGTGGCTGAGATAGCCCGTTCCCGGATCGCAGACGCTTCCAAAGTAAAACTCCTTGATGTTCCGGAGACTCCGCTTCCCGATCTTACCGCGGTGGGTGAGCTGTACGGCGCATTTTCATCACAGATATCCGAAAACAAAAAAGATTTTTCCAAACAGAAGACTGCTCCCTGCATCTATATAACGACTGAGGAGAAGCGCTCGATCCTGTCAAAGGACGAATATGTCGCGAGCATCATCGATGTGTTCAACTGCAGCGCGGAATACGAGCTTTCCGCGGCCGCGGGCGTGAAGGTCAGGGGCAATTCGACCGCTGACCAGAGTGAAGACGAGAAGCCTTACCGCATCAAATTTGAAAAAAAGCAAAGCATGCTGGGTCTTAACGGCGGACAGAAGTTTAAAAGCTGGGTGCTGCTGCGCTCGTACTGGAACCTTGCGCCCGACTACATGGGCTTTGAGCTGGCAAAGACCATATTTGACGGAAAGTATTACAGCAGCGACTGCTGTTATGTGAATCTGTACATTAACGGCAGTTACAGGGGCCTTTACCTTCTCTGCGAGCAGAATCAGGCGGCGAAGGGACGCGTGGGGGTCAATGAGCCGAAGGCGGATGAATACGGCGTCGCCACCGGATATTATATTGAAATGGACAATTATGCGGGCGATGAGCATCCGTATTTCACGCTCGATCACAGAAAGGTCGAGCTCACCGATGTCAGCGGCAATACCAGAAAAACCTTCAGCAGGAATTACAGCATCAAAAGTGACATCAATACGAAAGAGCAGCTGTACTTCATAAGGGATTATTTAACGGGCTGCTATGACATTCTGTATGAGGCGGCGGAGAATGACGCGCCTTATATGTTTGATGCGGATATGAACGTGGTACCGGCGGACGGCAGGTACGGCTCCGCAAGGGAGGCAGTCGAAGCGGTCATGGATATGGAGTCGCTTGCGGATATGCTGATCCTCGAGGAACTCGTGCACAACTACGATGTCGGCGCGGGAAGCTTTTTCATGGCCGTGGATTTCTCTGAGGAGAGCATGTACGAGAAGCTGACCTTCCTCGCTCCATGGGACTTTAACTGGGCGTATTACGAGTCGGGCAGCGAGTATTTTGCCTGCACTTTCCAGAAGGTGATGGATGACGGCTACGACAGGTCCAATATATGGTTCATTACGGCGATGAAGGCGGAGTGGTTCCGTGATATTGTAAAGGATAAATGGAAGGCCTTAAGCGACGCTTCCGCGATAGAGAATACGGCGGACCGCGTTGTGAATGCCTGCGAAAAGCTTTCCGGGGACCTCGGGGACGAGGCATGGAAGGTCGAAATGGTAAAGAACATCAGAACTTTTGTAAATGACAGGCGCAAGTGGCTGGATACGCAATGGAGTAAATGATCTGCAGTCAGGAGGAAAGCAAATTGGCAGTCTGGAATTCAAGGGGGCTTCGAGGCTCCCAGCTCGAGGAATCGATCAATCTTACGAATGAAAAATACCGTGAGGGCGGACTGGCTCTGATACAGAAGATCCCGACGCCCATCACGCCGATCGAGATGGACAAGGCGCACGGTCATATCACGCTCGCGTATTTTGATAAAAAGAGTACGGTCGATTATATCGGCGCTGTGCAGGGCGTTCCCGTGTGTTTTGACGCGAAGGAATGCGCGACCGAGACCTTTTCGCTACAGAACGTGCACGAGCATCAGGTCGTGTTCATGCGCGACTTTGAGAAGCAGGACGGGATCGCGTTCTTTCTGATCTATTTCAAAAGCCTTGACAAATACTATTACCTGAGGCTCTGCGAGCTCGAGGTCTTCTGGGAGAGGGCGAACTCGGGGGGCAGGAAGAGCTTCCGCACGGATGAACTGAACAACGAATACTTTTTCACCGGCAAAAACGGATTCTTCGTGCCTTACCTCGAAATGGTCCAAAAGGATATGGACGACAGGCCGGATTAAAAAAGTTCTTGACGAAGGGACTATAGTTCTGTATAATTCATTTCAATTTAGTAGCATGATAATTTGGTAGCACGTTAAAGCGTTAAAGCAAACATGACAACGTGAAATGAAAGGAAGAACAGTGAAGGATAAACTTTTGCATACTCCCGAGGGAGTCAGGGACATATACGGAAAGGAGTGTCAGGCGAAGCTTTACGTTGAGTCGCAGCTTCTCGCGAAGATGAAGCTCTACGGCTTTGAGAGCATCGAGACGCCGACATTTGAATACTTTGATATCTTCAGCGAAGAGCGGGGAAGCGTGAGCGCGAAGGACATGTATAAGTTCTTCGACCGTGAGGGCAATACACTGGTATTAAGACCCGATATCACGCCTTCGATCGCCAGATGCGTCGCGAAGTACTATCGTGACTGCACGGAGCCCGTAAGGCTTTCATACCACGGAAATACATTCATGAACAGCAGTGAGTACCAGGGCAAACCCAAGCAGCTGACCCAGATCGGCGCGGAGCTCGTTAATGACGGTACGGCCGAGGCCGACGCCGAGATGATCGCTCTTACGATCGACTGCCTGCTTGCGGCGGGACTTACAGAGTTCCAGGTAGAGATAGGCGAGGTAGGATTCTTTAAGGCGGTCATGAACGAAGCGGGACTGGCTGAGGATGATATCGATGAGATCAGGCTTCTGATCAATGACAAGAACACCTTCGGTCTTGAGGACCTGCTCCGCAGATACGAACTCGATGAGAAGCTCGCGAAACTGATCTCGGATCTTCCTACGCTTTTCGGACCGTTTGAGAAGCTGAACGCGATAAAGGCACGCACCGAGAACAAAGACGCGATCGCGTCGATCGCGAGACTTGAGAAGATATACAGCCTGATGAAGCTCTACGGCTATGAGCGCTATATCAGCTTTGACCTGGGCATGCTCAGCAAGTACCGTTATTATACCGGCATTATTTTCAACGCATATTCCTACGGAACCGGTGACGCGATCATTTCCGGAGGACGTTACGACAATCTGCTCGGACAGTTCGGAAAGCCCGCGCCCGCTATAGGAATGGCAGCGGTGATCGACAGGCTTATGGATGCGCTCACGAGACAGGGCATTGCGCCGGACACCGATGAGAGAGTTAAGGAATTCGAAGCACCGGCCTCAGATTACGAAAGCGAACTGAAGAAGGCCGTCGCGGCAAGACGCGCGGGCATTCCCGCAAGGATACGCGTAAAGTGACCTCGATTACGCACACAGAACGGAGACTGATATAATGAGATATATTACCATAGCCCTGGCAAAGGGACGTCTGGCAAAGCAGACAATGGGGATCCTCTCGCAGATAGGCATTACCTGCGAGGAGATGGAAGACAAGGATTCGAGAAAGCTTATCTTTACAAATGATGAGATGGGCTACAGATTCTTCCTCGCGAAGGCAAATGACGTGCCTACTTACGTTGAGTACGGCGCCGCTGATATCGGCATCGTGGGAAAAGACACGATCGTTGAGGAAGGCCGCAAGCTGTACGAGGTGCTCGATCTGGACCTCGGCAAATGCAGAATGTGCGTGGCCGGTCCCGAATCGGCGCGTGAAGCTTTGGACGGCGGCAGGATGATCAGAGT
>JAFZKM010000084.1 GCA_017553665.1 Lachnospiraceae bacterium | reverse complement strand
GCCGCAAGCTCATCCGCGGTCATGAGACCCACGGAAACCTTTGCCGCGGAACCCGAGTGGTGTCTGGCAAGCGCTTCGCGGCTCATGCCGTGAGCGATGCTTAAAGTTCCGCCGGGAGCGAGAAGTGAGGAAAGATGCGCGACAAGTCTCTCTCCGTCGGGGAAATGCGGGAACGCGTTATATACAAGTATCGAATCAAAGCGCGTGTCGGGTGAATAGTCCTCGACATCGTCACAGATCAGTTCCAGTTTGCCGGAATCGGTGAATCCGGTGAATTTGGTACGGGCGATACGTATCATTTCAGAAGAAAAATCTATGGCGGCAACATGTGAAACGCCGCGTTTCATATAATCGGGGATCAGAACGCCGGTACCGCAAGCTACATCCAGTACACTGCAGCCTTCCTTAACTCCGGCGTTGTCCAATATAATTCCTATCTTCCGGTCATCATGCATCATACCCTCGTCCCATGAGGGGGCGAGACGGTCAAAAAAAGAGATCACATCCTGCTTGTTCATTCGTAAAAAATCCTTTTGTAATAATAAATCTCACTGAATAAATTTTATAGCAAATGTCGGAAAGCGTCAATTATTTCGCGTGTTAGCACAGTGAATTGCGTAAAAAATAAGGCGGTGCTAAAATAAAATAAGTATGGGCATATGCACGGAAGGAGACCGGATGAAGAACATACTGATCACAGGCGCGTCGCGAGGCATAGGGCGCGCGATAGCGAAGGAATTTGCGCAGACAGACTGCAATCTGTTCGTCAATTCGCTGCACGGCGGCGAGAAACTGACGGAATGTGTCGATGAGCTGACATCGATCAGACGCGGAAGAGCGGGGACGGGCTGCATCGTGGCTTTAAAGGGCGATGTGGGCGATCCCGGATTCGTGCGTTCGATGTTTGAGGAGATAAAAAAACACACCCGGAGCTTTGAGGGTGCCGCAAAGACGGACGCGAACGCCCCCGCGAGGATCGATCTGCTGATCAATAACGCTGGCATCTCGTATGTGGGACTTCTGCAGGACATGACCGACGACCAGTGGGACAGGATCGTGGCCACGAATCTCTCTTCGGTGCATTACTGCTGCAGGGAGGCGATCCCCGGAATGCTCTCGGCGGGCGGCGGAAGGATAATCAATATTTCCTCGGTATGGGGAAGCGTCGGCGCGTCGTGCGAGGTCGCGTACTCGGCGACAAAGGGCGGAGTGAACGCCTACACGAAGGCACTCGCGAGGGAGCTGGCTCCTTCGCATATTTCCGTGAACGCCATTGCCTGCGGATGCATTGACACAGATATGAACAGGATCTTTTCGGAGGCAGAGAGGAGCGCTCTGTGCGAGGAGATACCCGCGGGACGTTTCGCCGAACCCGAGGAGGTAGCGAAACTCGTCAGGGCGATCGCGGAACAGTCGGATTACCTGACGGGACAGATCGTCACGCTGGACGGCGGGTGGATGTAATAAAGAGAGGTTTGCTTTGACTGGAAAGAAAAAAAGCGGAGGAGGCCTTTGGATACTGATCGCTGCGCTGCTGATACTCACGGCGGCAGCGGGAGGCTATTTCCTCGCGGAAAAATATAAAACCGGCCCGGCACCGGAAGATCCGGCGGGACAGAACGTGACAGGAACCGATAATACTGCGGCGCAGCCCGCGGGAGTCTCGTATACGGCGCTGAACATGACGCCGGTCGATCTGCTTTTTGTCACGAATTCCGAGACAGGCAGGATCGAGAGGATCCTGATAGAGATACTCAGCTGTACTTCCGGTAAACTGGACTTTATCGGGATCGACACGGATGTGAGCTGCACGATGTCGGCAAAGCTTTACGGCGAACTGACACCGGATAATACGGAGCTTCCGCAGACGGTCACGTTTTCCGAACTGTACAGGTATTACCACAACGATAAGGCCTATGACGCGGGGCGGCGGATAATCAGCGAACTGATTAATTTCAACATACTGTATTACACCGCGGTCGAGGATACGGTATTTGATGAATTCATGTATTACAGGGGTTCGGGAGAAGCTGCCGAAGCGGGCTTCAGGCTTGATCCGGAGGAGCTTAAGTCAAAGGCCTACGGAACGGAAGGAAGCGTAAAGGGCGCGCTCGAGGCGGCCTTTAAGGACGCGGTGAGCAACTGGAGCGTGGCCGACAGGCTCAGATACCTCGAGGTTTACGACTCGCTCACGAAGGCGGACGTGACGTTCGAGGCGGCGCCGGTGAACGTTAAAAATGAAAGCACTTCGCTTGACACGGTGGGAACCGGTGCTATATTGTACAGGATATTGTATTGACGGGATATGTGATACAGGAGGAAACATGAGAAATAAGATCATTATCGCCGTGATCGCTGTCGCGGCGCTGCTTGCCGCGTTTAAGGCGGGGACAGTGTTAGGCGCGGGCTCGGCTTCACCGGGAAGTCAGGGAGATCCGCTCGTGACGCTGAGCTACCTGAATTCGAGGCTTGAAGGTCTGGGAAGCGGGGGCGGCGCGTCTTCTTCGGACGCGGGCTTTTCACGGGTGAATCTTACGAAGGGACAGAGCCTGATCCTCACGGACGGCAGTGAGCTGATCGTTTATTCCGGCAACGGAACGGTCCTCGGAACGAGCGGGATGCTGAGCATTACCGACGCGCAGATGTTCCCTGCGGGGACCAGCGCGGTCATGTACGCGCATTTCCTCGGGATAGGCGGAAACAGCGGGGTTAAAGCCTCGGGAAATATGACAATCTATGTAAAAGGCGGATACGGAATTGAGTAGGGGAATCAGCGCATTCTTTGCGAAAAAGAGCGGATTGAGGGATTACACCCTGATCCTTTTGGGAACATTTCTGATGTCGGTGGCCATAAACTTCATCTATGAGCCGCTGGAGCTGGTCACGGGAGGAGTTACCGGTCTGGGCATCATCATCAAGCATTTCAGCGCGGGCGCGATCGATATACGCGGCGCGGAAGACGGCATTCCGATCTGGATAACGAACCTGCTGTTCAATATCCCGGTATTTCTGATCTCGCTGAAGGTCTTCGGATTCAAATACATAGCGAAGACACTGTTCGCGACGCTCTCACTTTCGGGATTCATGGCAGTTCTGCCGAGCACGGCGCTTTTTGAGGCGGACTATTTCCTTTCGGTGGTATTCGGAGGACTGCTCTCGGGCGCGGGTATAGGTCTCGTGCTGCTGACCATGGCGACGACGGGCGGAACCGATATGCTCGGCATGCTGATCAGGCATAAGAGCCCGCACCTGACGGTTCCGCAGATAATATTCGTGCTGGACGGTCTTATCGTTCTTACCGGTGCCGTGGTATTCGGCGTAAAGGCCGCTCTGTACGCCACGATCGCCGTATATGTTACGAGCAAGGTTTCGGACAGCCTGCTCGACGGTCTTAAATTTGCCAAGTGCGCTTATATCATCTCGGATCATGCCGATGACATCGCGCAGGAGATACTTGTGGAGCTTGACAGGGGCGTAACGGGTCTGAACGGTGAGGGAATGTTCTCACATCTCGACAAAAAAGTTCTGTATTGTGTAGTTTCACGTAAGGAAATGGTGCATGTCCTCGACATAGTATACAAGCACGATCCGACCGCGTTTGTCACGATAAGTGATGTGCGCGAGGTATGGGGCGAGGGCTACGGAGAGCTGAAAAGACGGAAAAATTGACGAAAATTTCACTGCCTGTGCCGATCTTTATACATTCTGCACAAATTGAACATACCGCTTTTTGTGATTATTCATTACGTTTGCGCCGGGGCAGGAGGCGATTATCTATTATTCACAAAATAAG
>JAFZKM010000006.1 GCA_017553665.1 Lachnospiraceae bacterium | reverse complement strand
CCCTTGTTGCCTGTCGCGATGTTGTCTGCGAATTTCTCTTTGAGAACGGCTTCCACTACCTCCGCGGACAGCATCTTGGGCGCGTATTCCTCGAATACCTTCAGGCGTGCCTCATACTCAGCCTTCAGCTCGGCACGGGAATCGGGACAGGTCTCGATCTGCTCCTTAACGCTCTTGATCTCTTTTAAGATCGCCTGATCTGTCATCTCGTCGGGGATATCATCGCGGCAGCCTGCGTCGATCGCGAGCTTTTTCGTGGCGGATACCAGCGTGGAGATGGCGTCCTTGCGCGTTTTGTCATGGTCCTTCATGGCCTGCATCATATCTTTCTGTAATGTTGTAAACTGCATATGTTTGCCCTCCTGTATTTTTGCCTATATTCTATGACTTTTCCGCACCGATTTCCACTATTTCTTATACTCATCCAGCACCTTCTTCAGCAGTTTCGGATCGTCTGTCATGATCGCGTCGACATCCCTCTCGATGAGGAAGCGCATATCATCCGGATCGTTGATCGTCCAGTACTGTACCGCCATATTCTTGCGGTGGGCGCGTTTGATATAGTTCTTCCGCGTGAGATTAAACTTTATGCCCTTGATCTTATAAGTCATGGGAATCTGAAGGCAGGTGAAGTCTGCGTTCGCGAACAGATTGACTCCCAGCATCTGAGTGAACACGAACTTGCCCGCGCCCGCGGTCGATCCGCCGCGCATCAGTGTCGGGTGCTTCTCCTTCAGGTATGTCTCGATCTCGGGATGGAAGGTTCCGATGACAATGCTGTTTTTGTAGTCGGGGAAGCGCTCCGTGAGCGTCTCGTCAATGATGTCCGCCGCTTTATAGCCCGTCTCCTCGCCGTTCTTTATCTCAACAATGAACAGGAGCTGTTTGTTCGTGTCGTAGAATTCTTCCATGAGTTCGTCGAATTCAAGGATCTTCAGACCGAGCGCCTCCTGCTCCTCTTCCGTTTTGTCGCGGTAAATGTACTCGCCGGTGTCGGGATCCGCGAAATTATAGCCCATGTTGTATTCGCGCAGCTCCGCGAGCGTGTGCTCGGCGATCACGACCTTCTCATCGCCTTCTTTGCAGGCCATCCTGTTAATGGTGGAGTCGTGGCTGTACACGAGATGCCCGTCGCTCGTCATCCAGACATCGGTCTCGCATATCTGGATACCGTATTCATTCACCGCGGCCCTGTATGCCATCAGCGTGTTCTCGGGATTACTGATGCCGCCGCCTCTGTGCGCCGCGATCATCGGGAGCGCGTCCTTCGCCTTCAGGAAGGGGTTGTTCTCGGTGACCTTCTGCGGCGGGATCACGTTTATTACCGTGAAGAACAGCACCAAAACCGCAATAATGCATAAGAACACTTTAAGCTTTTTCGATCTCATATAACTTTTCCTCCCACCCGGTCTGTTACAGTCTTGATCTTATCAATCAATCGTCGCGTAATAATCCTTCTCAACCGAAAGTATCGCGTCATATGCCTCGAGCTTTTCGATCAGTTCGTTGAGACCTGCTTCATCGGTCTCCTCCGCGAGCTCTACCGCATACATGTTGAAGTTTTCATAATCATACATGATGCTGAGTCCGAACTTCTTGAAGATCTTCTTGATCTTCTTTTCCGAAGCATTTTCATCAACCGAAACGATCAGAGTTTTCATGCTGTGGTCGGGCTCCGCGGGCTCGAGCTCTTCCAAAGAATTGCCGGCGCCGTCAGCGAGTCTTACGATATCGGTGATCTCAGATGTTCCGTCGAGGCCAACATACATGTATACGAGCGCATAGTACTTGGGAGCGCCGGGATATACAACCTGCGCATCGCATAACAGGCAGTAATTCATGCCTGCGACAACCTGCTGCGAAAGCACCGCAACGGGTTCGTAATCCACGCCGGCAAGTCCCATAAGCGCATTGTTGAATGCCTTTTTGAGCGACTTCGAAACCTTCGCCGAAGATGACTGGAACCATCCGCCCGAAAGCTCGTTGATATTTGTCTCGGCATCGGTCCTGCTGATCTTTGAAATGCTCGCGCCGCCGTTCAGATCCTCAAATACGGTCACAAACGCGTAGTACTCCTTCGCGCCGGGAGTGACTTCTCTGATCCTGCACAGGTATTTGTGATTAACTCCTGCGACCACCTGGCTCGCCAGATACGCAACGGGCTTGATCTCGCTGCCCGTAAATCCCTTGAGCGCCTTTTTAAAGAGCTTCTTGCGCGTCTTTGTAAGCTTGGGTGACTTTGCGCGCATATATCCGCCGTCATTCTCTATCGGGGCCGAAATGGTTACCGCGTCAAAATCCGCTGCCTTTGTTACTGCCGCATGTCCCTCCACAGGGGCTGTGAGCATGCTTCCGATCAATACTGCGCCCAATGCGCAAACCATAGACTTTTTCATTTTTCTTCCTCCGTTTTTAAATGCATTTTCGATGGTCTTTTGCCATCACCGACATTTAGACGAGAGCATTTCGTGAACGGTTCCCGAAATATTCTTCACTCTGTAAGAATGCCCATCACGCGCCTTATCTCTTCCGCATGATGCCCGTAGAATACAATGTGGTGATTTCCGCACGGATGCCTGAGAATCTGCGATACATCTTCTTCGAACTTAACAAGGATCTGTGTTCGGCAGAGGTCGGGCTCGTCAAGGTTCTTCAGGATCGTTCCGTCGCTCACAAAATAGCTCTTCAGATCGGCAGACAGCCTGAAAACCGTAACATCGCCCTCTGTGAGGTAACCCTTTATCGCGATTCCTGTCCCGGATTCAAAATGCGTGTCCAGGCGCAGATCCTTCGTCATCGAAAGCGGGATCGTGCAATGCGCAAGGACCGCTGTATTGTCCGCGGATGAGATCCTCGCGGGATTCGCCTGGAATGAGGGGCAGCCTGTAAGAAGCTTCACTATATGCATGGAAATGAGCGCGGCAATATCACCTTCGCACGCGGCCGTCAGGCCTTCATCGTTAAGGAGCGCAAGTCCCGCGCATCCGGTAGTTTCCAGCGGTTTCAGAAGATCGAAGCATCTTACGGTAAAGCCGGACAGTCCATAGCGTTCCGCGATCTTTTTGAACGCGCCGAAGGTTCGCATCGCCTTTATTTTCTCAGAGTCATCAAAAGGGCCTGGAAGCCTGGTCTTGTCCACCATGATCGTTTTGTCATACTCACTTTTGACTTCATCGAGTGAAATATCCTTGAAAGAGATACCAAGCTTCTTTTTAACCTCGTCATATGACGGGATCGAGGCAATAAGCCAGTCCGAGGGCCTTCCCATTACGCCGAACACGGTTGCTGCGAGTGCCTTGCGCAATGCTCCGGCCTGCGCGAGGGTTCTGATGCGGCCGGCAATATATTCAGTGTCACCATGCAGTATCTCACCCTTCTTTCCGTGCGCGGTGAGATATGTCATGATCTCGAGCGAAGCAGCCAGCGAATTGTTCGAACCGTTGGTCAGCAGATAATACGGCTCCTGCAGACGGTCTATGTTCTGAAGGAAGAGGTTCTCGCTTCCGCCAGACTGGATGTAAATAAGCTTCAGGTCGCAGTCATAATCGGTAATATTGCTCATGACGAGCTTGCAGTCCAGTTTTTTCTCGATGCCTTCGATGAAGTCGCCCGTGATCAGATTGAGGCGGTCATTATAATTAAGTCCCGATCTTAAGCCTGATATTTTTATGTTCACTATTCGCTCCTCCTGTCAATGATAGTTTCCGCGCATATCTTCAGTCCCCGCGCGAAATCCTCTACGGTCATGCCGGTGCCTTTGTCCGTGCCCTTAGGGTTCGGAACATGTATGAATCCGCACGGAACGTCGGGACAATGCGAGCGGACATAGCTGCAAACCCTGAAAAATGTATCGTTGCAGACATAAGTGCCTGCCGAATACGACAGCCCTGCCGCCAGGCCTGCGGCTTCCATCGCGCTCACTGTCTGCCTTACCGGAAGCGTTGAGAAAAGCCCATCGGGACCGTCAGTAATTATGCGTTCCCATTTCGGTAAATTCCCTGCATTGTCAGGGATTCGCGCGTCGGCCAGGTTAATGGCCGTCACTTCGGGTGTGATCTTCTCCCTGCCGGAAGCAACGCCTGTCATTATGATCGCCTCGGGCATTTCGTGCCCGATCCTTTTTATTATTGCGGCGGCCGCGTCGCCGAATACCACGGGCAGCTCCATTTTTTCGATATGTACTCCCATGATCTCGTCAGGCAGCATTTTCACTGCCTCGAAGGACGGATTCGTTTTTGCGTTGTCGAACGGCTCAAAACCGGTAAAAAGGATCATATCATTCTCCATGTCTTGTTGTATGATAGAATAATAGTATCATCAATAAGAGAAAAAATAAAGGAGCAGGACGCACTGCCTTTTTCTGCGGCATTGGAAATTTATCGGTATTTTTCGCTTGCTTATTATCCGTTTCTGTGTATAATTGGATATATATTGGTATGTATCTATCCATTATCCGGAAAGGAGCTGCCGCTATGACTATTGATGAGATCATCCGCAAAAAAAGAGAATACGGCTACACCTATGAAGACCTGTCCGCGATCACGGGCGTGCCGGTCAGCACCATACAGAAGGTGTTGGGGAAAACTACCGCCTCTCCGAGGCGCTCCACACTAGAGGCCCTTAGCCGGGCTTTCGATGTTTCCGTAGTGCGCGAGGACTCGCACGGATACGGGAGTACAGACGGTTCGAGCGCATTTTCGCTCACTTCGTATGAGAATAAGACTATAGAAGATTATCTGGCACTGCCGGATGATATCCGCGTTGAACTGATAGACGGTATCTTCTACGATATGGCATCTCCCACGTTCACGCATCAGAGGATTGCAGGCGCCATACACGCTGTTTTTGAGCAGTATGTGGACGCGAACGGCGGCCCCTGCATCCCCATGATCGCGCCGTCGGATGTACAGCTCGACTGCGATGACAAAACCATGGTCCAGCCTGATGTCTACGTGATCTGCGACCGGGATAAGATCACGCGCCCCCGTATTGTGGGGGCTCCCGATATGATCATAGAGATTCTTTCGCCTTCGAACTGGTACCATGACATGGTCCGTAAGCTCAGAAAGTATAAGCACGCAGGTGTCCGGGAGTACTGGATCGTCATGCCCGAGCAGCGCAGGATCCTTGTGTACGTGTTCGAGAAATCACCCGATCCTGAGGAATATACCTTTGAAGATACTGTGCCCGTATACATCTGGGATGGAAAGTGTTCCGTGGATTTCCGTAAGATATATGAGAAAGTAAGATTTATGCTGGAAGGCTGAGCGAGTGGTCCCCTCGTGAACAAGTTCACTCGGTGACCGTTCGCTCAGCCATCGGTCCGCGTTTTACGCTTCTGCTCCAGTCATATGCAGCTGCTCAAGACTTTCAGTCTTGACAGCCGCATACAGCCTGTAGCACCGGCTTCGCCGGGACCGATGGCATTCGCTTATCGCACAAAAAGACGACCTCTCGGCTAGAGCGGTCGTCCTTGGGGGGGAGGGGATATGAAAAAAATGAAAAAGATTCATTGGGTATTATCACGTTTTGTTTTTCTTTACACTCTCTATATCGGGCCCCTTTGAAGTTTTCTTAACATTAATTTTGAAAATTATAAACATATTTACCATATTTCGCATAACATGGAGAATCATGTATGAACATCACAGACATCAATTTCAAATTCTATACGTATACTCAGTCCTTTGACCACATCCTTGAATGGGACCTTCCGCTTGTCGGCGATGACCGCGTTATAAAGCAGACAAATTGGGAGAGCTATGAGACTTCTGTCAAAACCTACAGGCTGACACAGGAGACCGTTGACAGCCTCATCGGCCTGATCGAACAGTACGGTATTAAAGATTGGATAGGCAAAGAGCCATTGGCTTCCCGGATATGCGATGGCGAGCATTCCGCCGCTTCCTGCCTTTTGACCCTGAAGTTTGAGGACGGCACCGAAGGAAAGGTCACCTTCAGAGAAGTACCCGAAGAGACGGGACGCGAGGCGTCCGGCGCATTCAGAAAGTTCTTTTTTTCTTCCATGGAAGAAGATGCTCTGCTGTCTGAAGAGACTCTGTACCCGACCCTTGCCGAAGCCCGAAAGATCAAAGAGGAGCATGGTCCGGTCGTCGGGCTTGAAACACACGGCTTTTCGATGGGCATGATGTGTGACAGTAATCAGACAAACAAGACACTGATAGATAAGATCCCGGACAAGGACGGCATGGTCCGCGTGACGATAAAGGAACAGCGCGGCAGGCAGCCTGAGGTTTCGGACAGTGCCGAGATCGTTTCGGATATTCTGGAAAAAGTTCAGGAGATTTCGGACAGAGAGAACCTGCCCGGCTGGAACTATTGCAGCCGGGATCCGAGGATCCCTGTCGATACTTCTATGATGGCGACAGATTACTCGAGCAGTTTTTCTCTTACAGTCATCTACGATGATTCACTGATCACGGGCTTCCCCGCCGTCAGACGCACCATCGGCGACGTTGTCTGCGAGATGGGCGGCAGGGATGTCAGAACCTCCATCAACGATCTGATCAGAGATTGCGTTGCTGCCGCAGGCGTGCATATCGAATCGCCCAACATTAACCCGTTCCTTCAAGGCATTACACCGCTCTCGCCGATGCCTTTGGCAGGGATGGGCATGACCGGCATCACCGAAATGATGAAACATCAGCAGGATGCCGCCCTAGCGAGTATTACACCGGGCACATCGACCGGTCCTTGGGATTGCAGCAGTTGCGGCACCAAAGGCAATACAGGTAAGTTCTGCCCCGGGTGCGGAACCCCCAGACCTTAAAAGCCATCATTTACATTTATGGCCTGACGCGGCCTCGAAATTATATTTCACGATTCCCAGATCGATCTTAGTCATCGGTCCCATCTTTGCCGTGATCACGGGCGTATCGCCTTCGAGTGATACGAGGAACCTCTGCTGGTTTATCGCTGTCGGTGCCAGCAGAGCAGCCTCCAGGCCTTCCCTGAACCAGTCAGGTCTTGCGGACTCAGGGACACTACAGAGTTTGTCTGCGGGCTTCGATCTATGCGCGGAACCCGTTTTCTCGCCGTATCCGATCGAGATCACGCATACCAGCTTCTCATCTTCCGCGACTGCTGCCT
>JAFZKM010000083.1 GCA_017553665.1 Lachnospiraceae bacterium | reverse complement strand
TTCGTTACCAAAGAACCGTCCCCATGGCAGTTTATTTTATAATGCCTTTTTGATAGCCTCAAGAAGCTCGTCATATTCCTCGAACGCGGGAAGTTCGGGATGATCAGCCTTGATCTGCTCGGTGCTCTTGAACAGGAAGCCTGCCTTGCTGGCCTTGATCATGGCAAGGTCGTTATGGCTGTCGCCCGCCGCGATGGTCTCGAAACCGACCGACTGGAGAGCCCTGACCGTAGAGAGCTTCGAATCCTTAACGCGCATCTTAAAGCCCGTGATCTCGCCGTCGGGAGCCACTTCGAGCGTATTGCACATGATGGTGGGACGGCCGAGCTTCTCCATGAGAGGAGACGCGAACTGTGTAAATGTATCGCTGAGGATGATAACCTGAGTAATGGAGCGGAGCTCGTCGAGGAACTCCTTCGCGCCCGGAAGCGGATCGATCTTCGCGATGGTCTCTTTGATCTCCTTAAGGCCGAGGCCGTGCTCCTTTAAGATGCCGATCCTCCAGCGCATGAGCTTATCGTAATCGGGCTCGTCTCTGGTGGTTCTCTTAAGTTCGGGAATTCCGCTGGCCTGTGAAAAAGCGATCCATATCTCGGGGACAAGTACGCCCTCTAAGTCCAGACAAACTATGTTCATGTCACTCATGATAATCTCCCCCTGCTTGTTTTTTTCGATTATAAAGCACCGCGATCATAAAATCCAGTATAATTTCGTCCGGCTTCCATATCCTTGTGCATTTGCGCCGAAAGCTCCTCAACGGAGGAAAAGCGCATCTCGGGACGGCGGAAGGCGAGTAACGTTACGGTTATCTCGCGGTCATAGAGGTCCTCATTGAAATCGTAAATGTATGTCTCCACGGTCACCGCGGGATCATTTACCTGTCCGGCGGTCACTGTCGGACGGATCCCGATATTCGTGATGCCCTTGTAAATATGCCCGTCGACATCGATCTCGGAGTAATACACGCCGAAGGGCAGTTCAAGGAAGGCCCTGTCTTTGATCGTGTCGGGGACCAGATTAACGGTCGGCATGCCTATGGTCCGGCCGAGAGCCTGCCCGTGACGGACGCGGCCCGTGATCTTAAGCGGAAGAGTAGTCATAGTGTCCTGAAATCCCTTATTTTGAAGCGCCCTTTAATATCGGTGAGAGCGGCTTGTAGATCAGCATGGAGATCGCTACCGAGATCAGTCCCTTTACGATGGTGAAGGGAAGGTTGAATACGAGCAGGCTCTCGAATACCGACTTCATCGAAGGCAGAAGCTTCTGATAAGCCGCGAGCACGTTCTCTTCGGGCATGAAGTTATAGTAAAAAGGATATACGACGAAGTGGTTCGAGGGAACCGATACGATGCCCATCGCCAGCGCTCCGAGAAGTCCGCCGATAAGAGCGGCCTTTTTTGTCTTATTCTTCTTGTAGATCATCCCTGCGGTGAATACGAACACGGCGCCGAGGATGAAGTTTGACAGCTCGCCGACAGTTGCGCTCTGTGACGCCGCGCAATGGATCAGGTTCTTTAAGAACTCAATGAGTACGCCGGCTATCGGACCGTAGGCAAACGCGCCGAGGAGCGCGGGAAGGTCCGAAAAATCGAACTTGATGAAGGGCGGCATAACGGGGATCGGGAACTCCAGGTACTGGAGGACTACCGATGCGGCGGTGAGCATACCTACTCCCGCGAGCAGTCTGGTGCGGGCTGCGGCCGACTGTCTGGTCATTACTTTGTTCTGTGCGGTGATGGTTTCGTTTTCCATTTTCTTTCTCCTGTCAATAAGAATTCTTAAAAGAAATCCTTTCGAAAGAAAAAGCCCCGTGTCCGAAAACACGGGGCATAACGATCGTATGTGGCAGACATCTCAAACGTGGCATGCTGCTGTATAACAAATCTTCTCTCATCCAGACTATACTGTCGGTTCCGGAATCACACCGGATCGGCTGCAAAAGCAGTTCGCGGACTGTACCGCCGGTGGGGAATCACACCCCGCCCCGAAGAATTTCTTTCGTTTGCAATATTAATCTTAGCTGCCTGATATGTCAAGCGGTTTTTAAGCCTCAACAGGGAAGTAGATCTTCGATACTTCCGCGTCTCTCGAACCGTACGTGATCTCAGCGAAGCGGGCAACGACTTCATTAAACGTATCCTGAGAATAGTTGATCCTGAAGAGGTTCGCGATCTTATTGAAATGACGGGGTGAAACGGCGAAGCCCCACTCGCTGCCTTCAGCTACATACTTGCGCTGTCTGAGCGAATCGGGAGCGATCCTGTACTCCGTGCCGTCATTCTTATTCCTGCAGATAATCTCAGCCATGCCGGAAGCGGCGGTCCTGAAGCAGAGCTCGCATGCGGTTCTGTCAACTGTGCTTCCGTCGGGAGCAACGATGTCGACATTACCCGCGCTCAGGATAGCGGCAGTAGTGTCATTATTGAGCATAACGCCGTGGCTGTTGTTAAAACGGATGATATCGACAAGCTTATCGATACTGCTCTGGTCCAGGACTTCGCCTATCGCGACGGGCTGTTCCGCGTCGGTGCCCTGCTGCAGGAAGGACACGAGAGCGT
This sequence comes from Lachnospiraceae bacterium, assembly GCA_017553665.1. The sequence continues at coordinate 18 of JAFZKM010000083.1, read as the reverse complement.
CTATCTCGGACTGTGATA
>JAFZKM010000082.1 GCA_017553665.1 Lachnospiraceae bacterium | reverse complement strand
TTCCTCAAAGGAGTAGACGATTACGTCGATCAGCGGGTAGACCATGAACACTCCCAGGAAAATGACGGCGGGCAGCAGGTAGAGCCAGCCCTTGAGGTTGTTTTTCATACGCTGAACCGGATCCTTTCTTCGCTGCTGCGGTCAAACAGATAAGTCTTAGCGGGCTTGAGACTGAAGCGGATGTCGCTTCGGCCGGTGTCTACCTTCGTTTCGGAACTGATGATCGCGCGTATCGACGTTCCGATGAACGCGTCATTTTCAGCGATAACGCTCGAGTCGCGGCCCATTACCTCACGGCGCAGCAGACGGCAATTCATTCTACCACTGTCGTCTACAATGAAGCCTTCCGGACGAACCGCGGCATAAACCTCACGGTCTTCCACTCCCTTCACATCGAGCACGGAATCCCCGCCGATATAGAGCGCGCCGTTTTGTACTCTTCCTTCAAACACATTGATCGCGGGAGTGCCTAAGAATTTCGCGACAAAGAGATTGACCGGCTCGTCATAGACTTCCTGAGGCTTTCCGATCTGCTGGAGCACGCCGTCCTTCATTACGACGATCATGTCGGAAATGCTCATGGCCTCTTCCTGATCGTGCGTTACGAATACGGTCGTGATGCCGGTCTCGTTCTGGATGCGGCGCAGCTCCTCACGTGTCTGAAGCCTAAGGCGCGCGTCGAGGTTCGAGAGAGGCTCGTCAAGGAGCAGCACCTTCGGCATTTTCACGAGCGCGCGTGCGATCGCGACGCGCTGCTGCTGGCCGCCCGAGAGTTCGTTGGGCTTTCTCTCCATCAAAGAGTCGATCTGCACGAGTTTCGCTGCTTCGAGCGCCTTGGCCTTCATCTGATCCTTTGTGAGCTTTTCTTCTCCGCGCAGGTTTCCGAGCGGGAACATGATATTCTGCTCAACGGTCAGATGCGGGTAGAGCGCGTAGTTCTGGAATACCAGGCCCACGCCCCTTACTTCGGGAGGCAGCCCGGTCACATCGTCATCGCCGAAAAGGATACGTCCTTCGGTGGGCTTTTCGAGGCCGCAGATGAGGTTAAGAGTCGTGCTCTTGCCGCAGCCCGAGGGACCGAGAAGTCCGATGAGCTTGCCGTCGGGGATCTCAAAGGTGAAATCGTTTACGGCGACTACAAAACCGCCGACTTTTTTGTTGCGATTGGGAAATTTCTTGGTAAGATGATCGAGAACTACTTTCATGGGAACTCCTTGTATTTTCAGATAAAAATTCCGTTTGTCCGGGGCGGCCGGATGATCCGGTCCACCCAATCAGATTTTAGCAGATATGAGTTTGCTATACCATAGCGGCGCAATATTTTTATCAGTAACTTTTTTTCGCGGCGAAAACGTGCTATAGTGTAACGAGATAATGAGGAAGCAGGAAGAAGGGGATACAATGGAATCTACGCTTAGAAGAACTTGGGCCGAGACCGATCTCGACGCGATAGAGTACAATTATAAAAAGATCCGCGAACATATAGGCGCGGGAGTTAAATTCCTCGGAGTCGTTAAGGCCGACGCGTACGGGCACGGCGCTCTGCAGGTAAGCCGCCTGCTGGAAGAGCTCGGCGCGGATTATCTCGCGGTCAGCAGCATCGACGAGGCGATGGAACTCAGACTCAACGGCATCACGGGAATTCCGGTACTGATCCTCGGGCATACTCCGAAGGAGCAGGTCGGAAGGCTTATCGAGTATAATATCACCCAGGCGGTCACATGTCGCTCGAAGGCCGTCGAGTACAGCGAGGCGGCGCAGGCTGCGGGCGGTGTTTTAAAGATCCATATTAAAGTCGATACCGGTATGTCCAGACTCGGATATCTCTGCGAGGGCAGACATTATGAGACAGGTGTAGAAGGAATCTGCGAAGCCTGCAATATGCCCGGTCTTGACGCAGAAGGCATTTTCACTCATTTCGCGGTTTCGGACGAGCCCGGTGAGGACGCGAAGGAATATACGCTGAAGCAGCTGAAGCTGTTCAAGGACGTGATCGCTGCTGTGGAAGCGAAGCTCGGAAGGAGCTTTAAGCTCAGGCATTGCGCAAATACGGGAGCTACGGTATGCTATCCCGAGGCGCTGCTCGATATGGTAAGGCCGGGACTTCTGCTCTACGGCTACGGAGAGCATGCGGCCCGTCTCGGACTGAAGCCCGCTATGACTCTGAAGACTACGGTCAGCACGATAAAGACTTATGACCCCGGCACGAAGATCAGCTACGGCGGGATCTATACCACGGAAAAGCGCACGAGGATGGGCGTTCTGCCCTACGGCTACGCGGACGGCTTCTTCAGAAGCCTTTCGAATAAGTGCAGCCTGATGACCGTGGAGGGGCCGGCGCCCCAGCGGGGCAAGATCTGCATGGATATGTGCATGGTCGACCTTACGGATAAGATGAAGGTGGATGTCGGTTCGGAGATCGAAGTCTTCGGTCCGCGCAATCCCATAGAGAAACTTGCGGAGGCAGCAGGCACGATACCTTACGAACTCACCTGCGCGGTCAGCAAGAGAGTGCCGAGGCTTTACATCAGGCACGGAGAAGTTACGGAGAAGGAATTGCTGCTCAGGTGGTAGTGAGTTTCAAAGGAGGAACATATGGCGAAGAATCTCGGAATAGTGGTTTTCGGTGCGGTTTTTGTTGATATAAAGGGTTATCCCAACGGGACCTACATCCCCGGCGGGCGCAACGCCGGCAGGATCGAGCAGGTACACGGAGGAGTGAGCCGCAACATCGTCGAGGACATCGCGAATGTTGAGCTGCGCCCGACCTTCGTGAGCCTTGTCGACAATGACGGCATCGGCGCGGAGGTGCTTGACAAGCTGCGCAGACATAAGGTAAATATTGAATACATGCAGAGCGTCCCGAACGGAATGGGTACCTGGCTCGCGGTATTCGATCACAAGGGAGAGGTGCAGGCCGCGATCTCAAAGCGTCCCGACCTTTCGCCCGTGATGACGCTCCTGGAGGAAAAGGGAGACGAGATATTTGAGAACGCCGACAGCATCGCGCTCGAGATCGACATGGACAAGGACATTGTCAAAAAGATATTCAAGCTCGCTGAGAAGCACAACAAGCGGGTCTACGCGGTTGTTTCGAATATGAGCATTGCGGCCGACAGGCGCGATTTCATCAAGGAGACCGACTGCTTTGTGTGCAACAGGCAGGAGGCGGGGATCCTATTCATGGACAACTATGACGAGAAATCGATCGACGAACTGAAGCAGATATTGCTGAGGAAGGTCATTTCCGCGAAGATCCCCTGCATGATAGTGACGCTCGGCGACCTGGGAGCGATCTACGCGACTGCCGACGGACAGTGCGGCTACAGCCCTGCCCGCAAGGTTACGGCAAAGGACACGACGGGCGCCGGAGACGCGTTTTTCGCGGGCGTTACGATCGGACTCACTTACGGAAAGACGCTTGCTGAGAGCTGCAATATCGGCGCGCAGCTGGCTGCTTCGGTCATCGTTTCGCTTGAGAACGTATGCCCGAGGTTCCTGCCCGAGGAGTTTGAGCTCGAAGCGAGAGATTAAGGGAGCATGTAAGGAAGAAAGTTAGGAGAAACAGATTTAATGAAAAAGGCAATATCGCTGCTGCTGGTATTTGTGCTGGTCATGGGCACATTGTCCGGCTGCGGCAAAAAGAACAGAGAAAGCAACTATGAGAGACCCGTGCCCTCGGAGGCGGTAAGCACCCCGACCGCGGCGCCGACCGAAGAGCCGGCGAAGATCCTTACCGCGGACGAAGCTTACGCGGAGTTCGTGAAGGGCGATCTCGCAGTTGAAATGACCACGGGCTATGCCGACCTCGATCCTTCTATCACCTATACGATCGGTGACCTGGGCAATTTCATAAGCAGCGAGTATTTGAGCTACAGACTGCTGCCCCAGAAGCTTGAGTCGATCTCTTACGCTAAGCTCGACTGCGGCAATGACGGGAATCCCGAGCTTGCTGTCAGATATGTTTACACCGATGAGAATTACGGCCTTGCTCCGATGGAGGAGGTCCTGATATTCGGATATGAAAACAATAAAATGCGCTTCATCACGAGCTTAAGGAGCGACGGGACCAGGAGCGCGAGGCTCAACGAAGCAGGATACATCAGCAGGACCGACAGCTCGGATGAAAGTGTGATAGCGATCGATTACGCTTATGTGGGATCGGACCTTAAGGAACAGAAGCTCTATTCCCTGACATTCGCGCTCGGACTCACCGAGGCGGTGATCCCGGCGGCTTTCCTTCCCGAGGAGCTGATGTCGATGGCTTCTGACCCCGGCGAGGAAACCGGGAGCATCATGCTTTCGCTCTATAACTTCTCTTCGGAAGAGAGAGGCAGCAACGAATATCTGAAGCAGAACCTGTACTTCTTTACCGACGGTGAT
>JAFZKM010000081.1 GCA_017553665.1 Lachnospiraceae bacterium | reverse complement strand
TTCTCATCGTTGACGACGATATAACCTACATGCGTACCGTTTACGAATGGCTGAAAAACGATTATGTGGTCGGCATGGCCGCGAACGGAGTACAGGCGATCAGTTATCTCGCGAGGAATAAGGCCGATATCGTGCTGCTGGACTATGAGATGCCAGTAGCGAACGGACCGCAGGTACTCGAAATGCTGAAGACCGATTCCGAGACAGGCCAGATACCGGTCATGTTCCTGACCGGTCACGGAGACAAAAAGAGCGTTATGTCGGTCATTGATCTCCAGCCTGTGGATTATCTGTTAAAGACCATTGACAAAAGAACTCTTCTGAACAAGCTTTCCGACTTTTTCGGAAAGGCAGAAGCGAAGAGCTGAAACAAGGGGACGGGGGTTTGGACCCCCGTCCCCTTAGTGTCAGATATCGTACTTTTTCAAGAGCATATCAAGTGCTTCTCTGAGCAGTATCGCTTCTCCGATCCCTTCTCTCTTTGAGAGCTTCGCGAGGCGCTGGAGCTGGTCCTGAGTGTAATGGCTGGTCTTCGGGATCATTTTTTCTTCCTTTGCCATCGTGACACGGTTCCTGCCGCTGATCTTCGCGCGGTAGAGAGCGCCGTCTGCCTTTCTTACAAGCTCGGCGCAGCGTGATGCGTCCACGAACGCGGTCGCCATGCCGATAGTGATCGACTGATCAGCGCCGTCGGGAGTCTTAACGTCAAATCCGTTCTTCAGATCGTTCAGGAACAGGAAGATATCCTCTCTCTCTGTCTCTCCCTTAAAGATGATCCCGAACTCGTCGCCGCCGATGCGGTAAACCTTCGCGTCCTTCGGCAGGTGATCCTTAATATAATGACCGGTGGCGATCAGGACCTTATCTCCCACATCACTGCCGAAATCGGTATTGATGTGCAGGAAATTATCAAAGTCGATCAGGGCGATGACTACGGTCTCGCCGTTCGCCTCACAGTCGCTGTCAAGGATCTCCGTGAGGTCTTTCTCAAACTGTTCTCCAACGGGGAACTGCAGCGCATCGTTAACAGCGGTGCGATTTTTCTTTGTGTTCTTTGCGTTCAGTTCAATGTGGTCGTCCACGGTGATAGGACGTGCCGGTGCTTCTTCGTTCTTCTTTGCCATTCTGGCCTCCGTTCCGTGCCCGGATATGTGTTTGCGGGCAACAATCTGTTTGTTGGTAAGTTAATATAATACGATATTATGTACGAAATAATATCGGTCGACACATACTTTATAACACTTATGAGATAATATGTCAATATATTATTTGAGATATTATTTTAGAAATATTATTAATGAAATATAATCAGAAGTCGGGGCAATACTTACTCACAGCACATTTTGCAATATTGACAGCACAAAAGCACATATACATTACAAAGAGTTCGCTTTATAATAAAATTAAACCATCGGGATGCCTGCCGCCAAATCGTTCGACGGACATCCCGCCCTTTTGCGGGAGACAATGGCGCAAAGCTGTTGACAGCAGCAGAAATGTATGCTATCATACCGCTTAAATTGGTAGAGGTGCATTGATTATGAGTAGCGGCCCGGACGTGTCACGCACGGTTGAAGAGTCGTGAAAGGATGATCTGCCGAAATTGCGGTCTTCGCTGAGGGATCGTGGTTGGTTCGTCTGTTAAGAGCTTTCGAACTGTCATCAAGAACTGATGGAGCGCTACCTAAAGTCATTTTTATGCGCATGCGCGATGGTGCCATGCGGAAATAATCTTGTACTTTAGAGTCGGCTCCGGCCGGCTCTTTAATGTTTTATAAGGGCCGAGCGAGCTGCCATATCATTATATTTTCGGGAGGAAAGAACATGAAGAAAACTATTTTTACGGGAGCTGCTGTTGCTATCATCACTCCCATGAACGCCGACGGTTCGGTAAACTATGAGGAGTTTGGGAGACTTGTTGATTACCAGATCGAAAACGGAACGGACGCGATCGTTGTATGCGGCACCACGGGCGAGGCTTCGACTCTTTCACATGAGGAGCATGTGGACTGCATCAAGTTCGTTGTAAAGCATGTAAACAAGAGAGTACCCGTCATCGCGGGAACCGGTTCAAACTGCACCGAGACAGCCATCTGGCTCTCACAGCAGGCTGAGGCTGCGGGCGCTGACGCGGTTCTGCTCGTTTCACCTTATTATAACAAGGCTACCCAGAAAGGCCTGATCAGACATTTCGGAGAGACCGCTAAGTCGATCAATATCCCCGTTATCCTTTACAATATCCCCGGCAGAACCGGCGTGAACATTGAACCCAAGACAGTACAGTATCTTGTTGAGAATTACGAGAACATCATCGCCGTTAAGGACGCTACCGGCAATATCGGCTGGACCGCCCAGACCGCGATGCTCTGCGGCGACAAGCTCGACATTTACTCGGGCGATGACAATGCCATCGTTCCGATCCTCGCGTACGGCGGAAAGGGCGTTATCAGCGTTCTTTCGCATGTGGCTCCCCGCGATACGCACCTGATCGTAGAGAAGTTCTTAAACGGCGATACGAAGGGCGCTCTCGAGCTTCAGCTTAAGTACCTGCCTCTCGTTAACCTGCTCTTCAGCGAGGTTAATCCCATCCCCGTAAAGACCGCCTGCAAGCTCCTTGGTTTCGCGGCAGGTCCCATGCGTCTGCCTCTGACAGACATGGAGCCCGAGCACGCTGAGCTGCTCGCGGCTGAGATGCGCAGACTCGGTATCATTAAGTAAAGAGAGGACTTCTTATGGTAAGGATCATACTTTGCGGATGCAGCGGCCGCATGGGTCATGTGGTACGCGGCATCGTTGATGAAAATGCGGACATGCAGGTAGTGGCCGGAGTCGACATCGTTCAGGGTGACGCTGATTTCCCGGTATTTTCGGACGCGACGGAGTGCAATATCGCCGCCGACGTTATCATTGATTTCTCATCGCCTAAGGCACTCGACGGAGTGCTCGCGCTCGCGAAGGAAAAGAAGCTTGCGGCGGTTCTCTGCGCCACAGGCTACGCCCCCGAGCAGCTGGCGCAGATCGATGCTGCTTCAAAAGAGGTCGCGATCCTGCGTTCGGCCAACATGAGTCTCGGCATCAATACGATGGCGAAGCTGATCGCCGAAGCCGCGAAGATATTGGGCAATAACGGATTTGACATTGAGATCGTGGAAAAGCATCACAACCAGAAGCTTGACGCCCCTTCGGGCACGGCGCTCCTGCTGGCTGATGCCATGAAGCCCATGCTCGAGGAAGAGTATGAGTATGTTTTTGACCGTTCGGGAAGACGAATGAAGAGACCGAAGGCCGAGATCGGCATTTCCGCCGTGCGCGGCGGCACGATCGTCGGCGAGCATGAGGTCATTTTCGCGGGACTCGATGAGGTCATCGAGATCAAACACACAGCTTATTCGAAGGCCGTTTTCGCGAAGGGAGCGGTCAACGCGGCGCGTTTCCTTGCGGGAAAGCCCGCCGGAATGTATACTATGAAAGAAGTAGTTGAATAAAGGAGAAAGCCGAAATGGTACTTTGCGGCAGCAATTCATATAATCAGAAATACTATCTCGACCCGCAGTTCGAGAAGCTTCCGACGCAGGTGAAGGAAGAGCTTAAGATCATGTGCGTGCTCTTTACCGAGGAGGTCGGAGGCACCATTACCTTTGAGTATGATGATGACGGTGAGCTGATCATCACCACGGGCTGCGACGAGGGAGATCTGCTCTATGACGATATCGGAGCGGGCCTTCTGGTTAAAAAGATGCGCACCGAGCGGCAGGAGTTTTTTGAGAGCCTTGAGCTGTATTACAGGGTTTTTATCCTGCATGAACAGCCGGATTTCGGCGAAGAATGATCGGAACGGAGATTAAGATATGCTTCTTTGTGTGGATGTTGGCAATACAAATACGAATTTCGCGGTATATGAAGGCGACGAGGAACGCGCCTTCTTTGCCGTAACGACAAAACTTCCGCGTACATCGGACGAGTTCAGCGCCGCGATCCGCGGACTTATGCATGTAAATGACCTGTCTGTTAAGGACATTGACGGCTGCATCGTGGCTTCGGTAGTTCCGGGCATCATGCACTCCCTGATCAACGGTATCGTAAAGCTCACGGGCATTACGCCGATGGAGGTAGGAGCGGGCTTAAAGACAGGCGTGAAGCTTGCGATCCCGAACCCGAAGGAGGCCGGCGCGGACAGAGTAGTCGATCTCGCGGCTGCCTACAGCATCTACGGCGGACCCACGATGGTCATAGATTTCGGAACAGCGACCACATACGACCTGATCGAGGCCGACGGAACCTTCAGGTACGGACTTACCTGCCCGGGTATCAGGATCAGCGCGAACGCGCTCTGGAACGATACCGCGAAGCTTCCCGAGATCGAGATCAAGCTTCCCGACAGTATCCTGACCGGGGATACGATCTCGAGCATGCAGGGCGGATTGCTGTTCGGATGCATCGGACAGACCGAATACATCATCGAGCGGGTTAAGAAAGAAGCGGGCCTGGACCACATGAAGGTCATCGCGACCGGCGGACTCGGAAGGATCATCGCGGACGCTACGGACAAGATAGATGTCTATGACAGAAAGCTGACGATGAAGGGTCTGAAGCTGCTCTGGTACAAGAACAAAAAGCAATAAAGCGATCGGGAGATTTTTGATGAAGATCGGTAATACAGAGGTCGGAAGGGTCGCGTTGGGACCCATGGCCGGCATCACGGACATGCCCTTCAGGCTGCTCTGCAAGGAGCAGGGAGCGGACCTTATCTACTCGGAGATGGTGAGCGCTAAGGGCATTCATTACAATAACAGAAATACCGGCGATCTGCTGCGGTGTGACGAGTCAGAAAGACCTGTGGCGCTGCAGCTTTTTGGCAGTGAGCCCGATATCATGGCCGAAACGGCGGCGAGGATAGAGGACAGGAACTTTGATTTTTATGACATCAATATGGGCTGTCCGGTGCCGAAGGTCGTAAACAACGGCGAGGGCAGCGCGTTGATGAAGGATCTGCCTCTGGCGGGCAGGATCGTGGAGGCTATCGTAAAGACCGTAAAAAAGCCCGTAACCGTAAAGATCCGCAAGGGCTTCGATCCCGAACACATAAACGCCGTTGAGGCGGCAAAGGTGCTTGAGGCGAGCGGAGCTGCGGCCATAGCAGTGCACGGAAGGACCAGAGAGCAGTATTACAGCGGAAAGGCCGACCGGGACATCATCAGGCAGGTAAAAGAAGCGGTTAAGATCCCCGTGATAGGCAACGGCGATATATTTGCCCCGGCGGACGCGAAGGCGATGTTTGAGCAGACGGGCTGTGACGCGGTAATGGTGGCGCGCGGCGCGCAGGGCAATCCCTGGATATTTTCTGCGATAAAGAAATATCTGGAGACAGGCGAGGAGACCGCAAAGCCTTCCTTTGACGAGGTACTCGCGATGATACACAGGCACGCGGACATGCTGACGGCATACAAGGGCGAGGAGACCGCGGTCAGGGAGATGCGTAAGCACGTGGCCTGGTACACCGAGGGCTTTCCTTATTCCGCGAGACTCAGAGGCCGGATAAATCTCTGCCCGACGCTTGAGGAAGTATACGCGGAGCTCGAGCGCTACAGGGAAAAAACAGTGTTTTGAAAAAGTTTGAGAAAGTGCTTGCAAAACCGCTTTCATTGTAGTATTATTTGAAACAAGTTAATCAGGAACGGACAAATGTCCGCGAGAGAGAAACAAAGAAGCAGAAGGAGAAAAGGTTATGGCTAAATTGAAGGCAGCAGTTTTAGGAGCAACGGGAATGGTTGGACAGCGCTTTATCCAGCTTCTTGAGAACCACCCCTGGTTTGAGGTCGCAGTTGTTGCTGCGAGCCCCAGAAGCGCGGGAAAGACATATGCTGAGGCGGTAGGAGAGCGCTGGAAGATGGACACTCCCATGCCCGAGGCTGTGAAGAACATGATAGTTATGAATGTCAACGAGGTAGAGGCTGTTGCGGCGAAGGTTGATTTCTGCTTCAGCGCGGTTGACATGACCAAGGATGAGATCCGCGCGATCGAGGAAGCCTACGCGAAGGCTGAGATCCCGGTTGTATCGAATAACAGCGCGCACCGCTGGACTCCCGACGTTCCGATGATCGTGCCCGAGCTTAATCCCGAGCATGCGGATGTTATCGAGTTCCAGAAGAAGCGTTTAGGCACAAAGAAGGGTTTTGTCGCGGTTAAGCCGAACTGCTCTATCCAGAGCTATACGCCCGCGCTTCACGCGCTCCGCGAGTTTGAGCCCACAGTTGTTGTGGCTACGACCTACCAGGCTATTTCCGGCGCAGGAAAGAACTTCAAGGACTGGCCCGAGATGATCGACAACGTTATCCCTTATATCGGCGGCGAGGAAGAGAAGTCCGAGCAGGAGCCGTTAAGGATCTGGGGTCACATCGAGGACGGTAAGATCGTAAAGGCTGATGGCCCCGTGATCACGACGCAGTGCATCCGCGTGCCCGTGACTAACGGCCATATGGCTGCGGTATTCGTAAGCTTTATGAAGAAGCCCACAAAGGAGCAGATCCTGGAGAAATGGGCGAACTTCAAGGGCGTTCCGCAGGAGCTTGAGCTTCCTTCGGCACCGAAGCAGTTCATCCACTACTTTGAGGAGGACAACCGTCCCCAGACAGCTCTTGACCGCGACACCGAGAAGGGAATGGCGGTATGCATGGGCCGCCTGAGAGAAGACACCGTTTACGATTACAAGTTCGTAGGCCTCTCGCATAACACACTCCGCGGCGCAGCGGGCGGCGCGGTGCTGATGGCGGAACTGCTGAAGGCGAAGGGATATATCTACTAAAGAAATGAAATGATACTCGAGTAGGGGTGTTCTGCCCCTGCTCGTTTTTTATGGCAGTGATTAAGAAAAGGTGAGGTCCTGCCGATATATTTATCAGCAGGGGGATTCGCTGCAAGAATGCGGCGGGTTTTTCTGCACTGAGGCAAGGCCATGGAAGGCAGTGAATGATAAGGATTTCATTCACTGTCTTTTAAATTTTCCGTGAGTGCACGCACGGAATGGAGCCGAACGCCTCGAACACATTAGAAAGGAGTTTTTATTTGATCATTGATTCCGCCACAATAGGAATGGAATCCGCTAGGACATACAAGTCCGGAAGCAGGGAAGCAAGATTTACCTGTATCACAGACAGTGCAGGAGAAATGCAGGGGTTTACGGAAATGGTCCTGGGAAAGGACACGGCCGGCGCGGGCAGCGCCGCGGAGGAGGCCATACGGGAAGGCCTGAAAGAAGAAGCCGAAAGGCCTCGCAGCGCCTCGGAAATGCTGCGCGACCTCTACGACAGCCTGCAGGTAAAGAACACGCCGCAGATGCGTAAGCTGATGGAGGAGAACATGCTCTCCAAAATACAGGAGGAGACGCTTAAATACCTTATGCGGCTCATAGGCGGACGGCTGCGGGAGGATTGCGGCTGCGCCGGCGCAGGGGCAGCTGACGGCTCTTTAGGCTCCGGAGGCTCGGCAATGGACCTGCTCCCGGTTGGCCGATACCTCACCAAGGGAGTCTATACCGTAAACTATGAAGCAGAGACCACCACATTCTCCACGAAAGGCACCGTAACGACCGCGGACGGCCGGAGCATAGACTTTAACGTCGAAGCGGTCATGAGCCGTGAATACATGGCTTACAGCGGCTTTACGGTCAGAGAAAGTACCGCGCTGATCGATCCGCTCGTGATCAACCTTGACGGCAATCCCGCGACAGTATCGGATCAGAAGTTTTATTTTGATATCGATGCGGACGG
>JAFZKM010000080.1 GCA_017553665.1 Lachnospiraceae bacterium | reverse complement strand
TGCGCATTTATACTGTATTACAAGCTGCCGGTGCTGTCCTCGATCGTAAAGTTCTATGTCGAGCTTTTCAGGAACACGCCGCTTCTGGTGCAGCTGTTCTTCATCTACTACGGACTTCCGTCCGTGGGTATCAGGATATCCGCCGGGGTCTGCGGAACCTTAGGACTGGGGCTATTAGGCGGCAGCTACATGGCGGAGAGCATCAGGAGCGGACTTGAAGCGGTGCCCGGGATACAGGCGGAGAGCGCGAAATCGCTCGGCATGACGAAGTGGCAGGCTTTCAGGCTCGTTATCTGCCCGCAGGCATTTAACATAAGCGTGCCGGGACTGCTGGCGAATGTGATCTTTCTGCTGAAGGAGACCAGCGTTTTCTCGGCGATAAGCCTGATGGACCTGATGTTTACGGCAAAGGACCTGATCGGCCTGCATTACAACACGACCGAGAGCCTGGTCCTGCTGGTATTTTTCTACGTCCTGATGCTGCTTCCGGTGTCGTTCGCGGGCAGCCTGATCGAGAAAAAACTACGTTTCGGAATGTTTGGAGATTAGCGGTATGGGAATTGAGGTAATATTCAAGGGAAAGAACCTTGTGCGGCTGCTGGCGGGACTCGGCGCCGCGATGAAGATAAGCCTGATCTCGGTCGCGATCAGCATTTTCCTGGGGATAATACTCGGCATGCTGATGACGCTGAAAAAGCCCGTGATCAACGCAATCTCCCGGGTCTATCTGGAGATCGTCAGGATAATGCCGCAGATGGTGCTGCTGTTCATAGTGTTCTTTGGCTTTACGAAGCTTACGGGACTGAATCTGTCGGCTGAGGTCTCGGCCGTGATCGTATTTTCGTTCTGGGGTACTGCGGAGATGGCCGATCTTGTGAGGGGCTGCCTTATCAGCATACCGGCGATACAGTACGAGAGCAGCACCGCGCTCGGCATGAGCCGCCTTCAGACCTTTGTGTACGTGATCGTTCCGCAGATCATAAGGCGCCTGCTCCCGCTCTCGATCAATCTCATCACGAGAATGATCAAGACCACGAGCCTTGTCATGATGATAGGCATCGTGGAGGTATTGAAGGTCGGACAGCAGATAATCGAGGCCAACAGAAGGACTTCTCCGAACGCGGCCTTCGGAGTGTTCGCGGTCGTATTTCTGCTGTATTTTCTGGTGTGCTGGCCGATCAGCCGCCTGTCGAAATATCTGGAAAAGAAATGGGAAAACTAGGGGAAGATTATGGAAGAGATACCTATGGAAAAGAAATCTGCGGAACAGATACTTAAAGTTGAGCATCTGCATAAAAGCTTTGATGATCTGACCGTGCTCGATGATATAAATCTCACGGTAAATAAAGGTGAGGTTGTGGTGATCGTGGGCCCGTCAGGCTGCGGAAAGAGCACATTCCTGCGCTGCATAAACGGCCTGGAGGATATTCAGGACGGCAAGGTGGTGCTGGACGGCCGGACGATCAATCCGCCTCCGCAGAAGGACAATACCTACAGGCAGAGGATCGGAATGGTGTTTCAGAGCTATGAGCTTTTTCCTCACAAGACCATACTCGGGAATATCATGCTCGCGCCCTTAAAGGTGCAGAAGCGCGATAAAAAAGAGGTCCGCGAAGAGGCGGAACAGCTACTTGAAAAGGTGGGACTGTCGTCAAAAAAGGACAATTATCCGCGCCAGCTCTCGGGCGGACAGAAGCAGAGAGTCGCGATCGTCAGGGCTCTTATCATGCACCCCGAGATCCTGCTCTTTGACGAGGTTACGGCGGCGCTCGATCCCGAGATGGTAAGGGAAGTACTGGACGTAATACTTGAGCTTGCGAAGCAGCAGAGAACGATGCTGATCGTAACGCATGAAATGGCGTTCGCAAGGGCCATCGCGGACAGGATCATTTTCATGGACGGGGGATCGGTGATCGAGGATTCGGATCCGGAGAAGTTCTTTACGGAGCCGAGGACCGAGAGGGCTAAGAGATTCCTTAAGACATTTGAATTTTAATATGCGCGAAGGGAAGAGAAACTCCGACAACTATTAGGATCGGCTGTGACTCTTCCCTTCTTTTTTCTTAAGTGTAAAAGACGATTATGTTAATCCTATGACAAAAATGGTAAACATTTATGACATTTTTGGTTATAATGGTATCAATAATTTTTCTGTAAGGAGGAGGCATTATGGAATTGCTTGCAAAGCTGAACGGTGCGTTCATGTACCTGATCTGCGGTGCGATAATACTGCTGGTCGCAGTGATCTGTGTCATTTTCGCGGTACGCGCGTATAAGGCCGGAAAGGCGATGGGGATAGACACCGGCAAGATGAAGCGTGTGATCACCGCGAGCGCGACTTTCTCGATACTTCCGGGCATCGGAATACTGCTCGGCGTCATAGCGCTTTCGGGAAGTCTCGGCACACCCTGGCCGTGGCTGCGGCTTTCTGTAATAGGCGCGCTGCATTATGAGACGCAGGTGGCCGAAGCGGCGGCGGAAGCTGTCGGAGGCGGCGGACTTTCGGCTGCGAACATGACCGGAGAGAGCTTTACCACGATCGCGCTTCTCATGTGTTTCTGTATAATCTGGGGCATGGTCCTCATGATCTTTAACGGCAAATCCTACGTGACCAGGCTCATGGCCGGCGGCTCCGACAGAAAAAAGGACGGCGAAAGCAAAAAGAAGAGCACTGCGGGTTTCGGCGACATTGCTATGACCGCGATGTTCATCGGACTTGTTTCCGCGTACATCGCAAGCTATATCGGCACGATCGTTTCATCCGAGGGCGTTCTTACATTCAAAGGCAGCTGGCTCTCACTCGCGGTCGCTATCGTTGCGGCTCTTGCGATGGCGGCATTCCTATACATCAAAAACAAGGCAAAAGCGGACTGGATCGACAGCTTTTCCGTGGCAGGCAGCATGCTGATAGCGATGGCTTCGGCGATACTGTTGGGCGGACTTGTCTAAGGAAGGAGGAACTGTCATGGATAATGAGAAGACCGTTGAGAAAAAAGAGTATTACGACAGATATATAGGCAATACGCACAGACTCGGAAGGATCGCGACCGTGATCGTCCTTGTGCTGCTGCTTTGCGCGCCTTTTGCCGCAGGTATTTATCTTGATTCGATGCCCAACCTTCCCGCGGCGGGAAAGGCATTCCTGGGCGTAGGCATAGTCTATCTGGTAAGCGGTATCGTTGAGTATCTGATCTACGTTCCGATGCTTGGCGCCGGCGGAAGCTATCTGGCCTTCATCACAGGCAATCTGATCAACATGAAGATACCCTGCGCGATCAACGCGAGGGATATCGTCGGAGTAAAGAGCGGAACTCCCGAGAATGAGATCATCGCGACGCTCTCGATCGCCACATCCTCGCTCGTGACCATTCTCGTGCTGGCAGCGGGTGTGCTGCTCATGATCCCGCTGCAGCCTGTTCTGCAGTCACCCGCGCTGCAGCCCGCTTTTGAGAATGTTGTGCCCGCGCTGTTCGGAGCGATGGCCTGCAAGTATTACCGTCAGAATAAGATCGTAGCGCTTATCGTGCTCGCGTTCATGATACTCGTATTCAGCTTTGTGCCTTCGCTGATCGGCTCGACCAGCATGATGGTGATCCCGAGCGGCGGTCTCGCGATCGCGCTTTCGTATCTGGCCTTCCGCAAAAAGGCAAAGGCGGCCGCGGTGGAAGAGAAGACTGCGGACGAAGCGTAAGGAGGGGAAGCATGACTGCTTTGTATATTGTATTGGGGATCATCGGACTGCTTGTGCTTCTCGTACTTGCGGCGGTGATCAGGACGCTCTGCTCGCCCGCGAAGACTTCAAACTGGCAGCCGAAGCGCGATCCTGCGCGTGAGGCGGAATACGCGGAAAAACTTGCCGAAATGGTGCGCTTCGAGACCGTATCCTATAAGGGTGAGAAACGCCGTGAGCGCTTCCTTGAATTCCATAAGATACTTGAGCGGCTTTTCCCGCTCGTTCACGCAAATCTCGAAAAGACCGAGATCGAAGGAAGCCTTCTTTATCACTGGAAGGGAAAGCATTCGGACAAGCCTCTCGTGCTGATGGGACATCAGGACGTGGTGCCCGCGGAGGGAGTATGGAAGCATGAGCCCTTCTCGGGCGACATAGCGGACGGCAAGGTCTGGGGCAGGGGAAGCGCCGATACGAAATGCTCGGTGATGGCATTTTTCCAGGCAGTCGAGGAGCTGTTGAAGGACGGCTTCGTGCCCGAACAGGATATATATCTTTCTACCGCGAACGATGAGGAAGTGGCCGGAGACGGCTGCCCGAAGCTGGTTGAGGAGCTCAAAAAGCGCGGAGTGAAGCCCTATATCGTCAATGATGAGGGCGGCTCGATCGTGACCGAGCCTATGGCCGGAATCAAGGGCAACTACGCGATGGTCGGCGTGCTCGAAAAAGGACAGGGAAATTTAAAAGTAATTGCGCGCTCGGGCGGCGGACATTCAAGCTATCCTCCGAAGAATTCGCCGATCGTGCGCCTGTCTAAGTTTGTGACAGAGCTTTCGAAGCATAATCCGATGAAGTCTTCGATGAATAAGCAGGCTAAGGAAATGTTCGGCACAATGGCGCCCTACGGACCCTTCTGGATGAGGCTGCTGTTCGGCAATCTCTGGCTGTTCAGGCCCCTGCTCGAGGTACTGATGCCCTCGATCTCACCGCAGGCTGCGGCGCTCCTTCGGACTACGATCGCGCCCACGATGCAGACAGGTTCGGACGGCTGCAATGTGCTTCCGCAGGAGGCGACTCTTGTTCTGAACCTGCGTTATATCCCGCACCAGAACATGGAAGAGAGTAATGAGATCATCCGCAGGACAGCCGCAAAATACGGTCTGGAAGTCGAGCTGATCGACGCGCATCCCGCGTATGATCCGGTCGATGCCCACAGCGACGCGTTTAAGCTGGTCGAGAGCGTGATCGAAGAGGTATTCCCGGGGCTGCCCAGTGTACCCTATGTACTGACCGGCGGCACAGACGCGCGCCATTCCCAACAGATATGCGGCGCATGCCTGCGCTTCTCGCCCGTGGTCTATGGACCCGAGCAGATGAAGGGCATGCACGGACTCAACGAGAACCTCGATACATACAGTCTGCCCGGCGCGGTAGACTATTATAAGGCGATAATAGGAAAGATGGGTAAAGCATGACCTTATATCATTATTACGAACGGGACAACGGCCCTTTCAGAAGCATTTCGGACCTGCCCGACGAAGAGGCGGAGGCGGTACTTCAGCGGATCCGCAGCGAAAAGCCCGACATTTTCCTCGCGAAGCGGCCTGATGATTATCTGATCAAAAGAAGGCGCTTCGAGGGAATATTGCGGAACGAATTCATCAAAACGGGTGGTGCGCCCGAGCGCGAAACGCCGCATTATATGGTTGTGGAGAAATGTCCGTTTTTCGAGAAATGGTACGAGCATACCGCATGGATCGCGATAGATTCAAGTGAGCTCGATATGAGTCAGGTCTCGTTCACCTACGGCGATTCACATCCGACCTTCAGCGGCAATGTTAAGGATGGGAAGGAATACCGGAACCGGCTTTACAGCTATGAGGAGATTTTAGGCATCATTGAGAAATACGGACTTCCGCAGATATGGAATCCGGATTTCAAATACGGTCCGGAGTGCTATGTCGAGGTGCAGGTATGGACCGACCGGGGCCTCGAGAAATGGCTGGACAAAAAGTGATAGAACGGATGTCAGGAGGAAAGACAGTCATGCTAAAGACAGCCTTTCAAAGGAAAGGGAAGCGCATCATGTATATTTTTATAGTAATGCTGTTATCGCTTACAACGCTTGGAATGTTCGGATGTCACAAAAAGGATAATAAGCCCGGACAGGACCCGAAGGCAAATACTGATAAGGACACGTATATCAGTCCGACGCCCGCGGAAGACGAGCCGATCGACGGCGGAGTGACGGACAGGACGGATTACAGCGCTTCGAAGGAGATCAAGTCGAAGGACATTACGGAATATTATTTCAATTTCTGCATTGAGGGCAAATGGGCGCCCGGATATGAAAATGACTATTATGCTTTTGAGATAAAGCCCGACGCTGACGGGAAAATGATCGCGTCAGAGGAAACGACGGGTGTCGCAGCGGAAGCGGATAAAGAACTCCTTGACGCGATCCAGGCTGTTATCGACGAATATAATATCGTGTCAATGAACGGCGAGTATCGTCTGACGGCGGGGCTTGACCCGGCATTTTTCGGGCCGAGTACGCTGCGCGTGAACTACGCTTCGGGCGAGAAGCTTACATTTACGCATGACAATGAACCTGACGCGGAATGGGTCATCAAGACTTATCTGGTGTTCGCGAAGTGGTTCGCGGGCAAGGGAGAGCGCAAACTCCTGCCCGAGGATTACGAAAGCAGGGTAACCGGCGTCAAATTATACTTCGATGATACCCGGGCCGGAAAGAAATACTGTTACGAGATCGGAGAAGAGCGGGATAAATACGGCCGTTTGACAGCTTCAAGGACAGTTGACGGAAAAACGGAGAGCGCGGCCATCTTTTCCAATGAGATAGTATTCGGAAGCATCAGCAGGACTGTAGCCAATTACGATCTGCAGGAGTTTGAGGGGACTTCTTATGAAGGAGAAAACGCGCTGCTGCAGATAGAAATAAAATTTGAGGACGGGCATGAGTTCAAACTCAGCACAAGCGACGAGTCGGTGATAGATGAGGCGATAATGCTTATCAGTGACCTGATCGGGGAGTTTGATCCTCTGTTCAGATAGCGCGCCGGGATCTGCGGCACCGGAAAGGAAGAATATGCTTATTAAAACAAGACTGTATCTGGTCGCGATAATACTGATCATCTTATCGATCGCGTCACTGATCGTTTCGATCAGAAACAAAAACGCGGCTTATTGCAGATATCTGAGCCTGCTGTGCTGTGTCGGCATTATCTATCTCTTTATCGACCTCGCTGTTCTGGTCGGAGCACTTGGTCTGGGCATAGGCCTCGAGGTGCTTCTGCTGTACGCTGCGGGGGCTGCCGCGGGAGTTGTATACGCCGCGGCGATCGCGGTCAATGCCAGGAAAAGGAAGACTCTGCTGCAGGCAGGGGATGGAAGCCTTCCGGCGGCCATGAAAATACTTGCCGCGGTACTTATTCTGCTCCCGGTGATCTTTATTTCGGTGCGTATTGTCAGGGACAGGATCCTTATTGCGCGAAGCGACGCGCTGGTTGTCTTTGATTCAAGAGGGAACGGCGGCATAGGTGACGGAAGGAGTTTTGCCTATGCCATCCGGGGAGACGAATGCAAACCGTTCGATCTTCATATCGGGTACGGCCTGAAAAAAATAGTGCCAGAAGGTGCCGTAAAAGCCAAATCCGATTGGGACGGAGCGGATATGGGACAATACAGGATAAATATAAAGAACAGCGATATTTCCATTCTCCGGGGAGATGAGGAGATATTCAGGTATGACAGCTCGACAGGGCCGTATTTCAACATAGATATTTCCGAGTGCTATTACAGATAGGCTTGAGGAAACGGTGAAAAAGGAGTATTTTATTTATGAAAACGATACGGGTTGTGGCCGCAGTGTTAAAGGACGCCGCGACAGGAAAGATATTCGCGACGGCGCGGGGCTACGGAGCCTTTAAAGGCCGGTGGGAGTTTCCGGGCGGAAAGATAGAAGCGGGAGAAACCCCGCAGCAGGCGCTGATACGGGAAATCCGCGAGGAGCTGACCGCAGAGATAGCGGTGGGAGACCTGATAGATACCGTTGAGTATGATTACCCTGAATTCCATTTGTCGATGGACTGTTTCCTGGCAGAAGTGACGGCCGGAGAACTGGTCCTGAAAGAGGCTGAGGCCGGCAGATGGCTGGGAAAAGACGAGCTGGGAGATGTAGACTGGCTGCCGGCCGATCTGGAACTGATAGAGAAGATAAGGAGGATGTAACATGGTTAATTCAATCGACGCAGAGGACGATCAGTTCGCATACCGTTATGATACGCAGATGCTTATTGACCGCCGTGACAAGGATCTCGATGAGGACGAGATCGCAGATTACATTACGGAGCATTTTGAGGGCAACAGCCTGATCGCCGCGGGTGATGAGGACATGGTCAAGGTTCATTTTCACACCAACGAGCCCTGGAAGCTGCTCGAATACTGCAGTACTGTCGGAGAGATCTATGATATCGTGGTTGAGGATATGATCAGGCAGACGGCAGGACTGCACGGATAAGGAATAAACTTAAGATTATACTTGAAAACAATTTTTAATAATGATAGCCTTCTTTTTGGACGTCCAAATCTGTTCAAAGAGGAGGCTTTTTTCATGACAAAAGAGGAACTTCATCGTTTTATAGCTGAAAGTAAGGGAAACGAGAGCAACATCAGTCAGATTTGCGTGATGACCGACGGTCAGATCACATACGAGGACTGCTGGCGCGGGTTTAAACCCGAGGATCCCCTCAATGTGAACTCAGTGACAAAGGGCGTGATGGCGCTGCTTGCCGGGATCGCGTTCGACAGGGGATTCATCAAAAGCATCGATGAAAAGGTAATGGATTTCTTTCCGGACTATGAGGTAAAGAGGGGCGAGAAGACCATATATGAAGTAACGATAAAGCATCTGCTGACGATGACGGCGCCTTATAAGGGGCGCTCCGAGCCCTGGAAGAAGGTATGCACGTCGGATGACTGGACCAAAGCCGCGCTGGACTTTTTGGGCGGAAGAAGCGGCATTACAGGAGAATTCAGGTACGCAACGCTTGGAATACAGATACTTGCCGGGATAATAGAAAGAGCGACCGGCGAGAAGTGCATAGATTTCGCGAACAGGAACCTGTTCGTGCCTTTGGGGATACCTGAGCATACCCTGCACGGTGACAGCTCAAAGGAGGACCAGTTTGATTTCTTCATGAACAAGGGGCCGCGCAAAAACGAGTGGTACTCGGACCCTCAGGATACGGTCACCGCAGGCTGGGGGCTGTGCGCTTCGGCGCGCGACCTCGCAAAGATCGGAGACATGGTGCTTAATGACGGCCGCTGCGGCGGAAAGCAGATCGTATCAAAGGAATGGATAGACCGCATGACGGCTCCGTATATCAAGCTTGGCCGGATGTTTGGCTATATGGAATACGGTTATCTCTGGTATAAACCATTCGAGGACCGTCAGGTTTATGCCGCGATCGGTGATTGCGGAAACATCATTTACGTCAACAGGGAAAACAATACCGCGGTCGGAG
>JAFZKM010000079.1 GCA_017553665.1 Lachnospiraceae bacterium | reverse complement strand
GGTTGTACCAGTATTTGATATACTCGCTCGTCGAGCCCGATACGCTCGTCTCGCTGTAGAAAATGATGTGGCCGTACTGCGAGAGGTCCCTGATCTCATCGAACAGCTTTTGCTCTTCGCTGTCGCTCAGCAGGTCGGCTTTGTCAATGACGCGTACATGATTCCCGTTGATCTCCTCGGAAAGCTCCGCGCGCGCCAGCACATTCGGCGCCGCCAGCACAAACAGGAACAGCGCCGCAACGATAGCCGTGAGAATGCGATAAGCTTCAGTCAAGTCCCGCTTTGTGCGCTTCTTTTGCACTGTCGTCACCTCCCGTCCTGTTAAACTGAGGAAGCCTGCGCGTCGTCAGCAGATTGTAACGATGCATGAGCTTATTGATGAAATCAAAAATGAAAAGCATCTGGATAATGGACGCCGCGTAGAGGATCCAGTCATTGTTAGGCTCGATCATCACTAACAGCACGGTCATGCCAATGCCTAAGATGATCTTTGCCTTATCAAAACCGGACGGCATGTACTTCGTTTTGATCCGCTTTCCCGTCATCGGGTCAAAATTCTTCGCGGGCGTCAATATCTTCGCGGCCTTCAGGCCCTTATCTTCCTCACCGGTCTCCCATTTTTTGATCTTGTTTTCCTGCGAGTAATAAGTGATCGCCATCACGATCAGCAGAACGCAGGTCATGATCAAACTCGAAAAACGGTTCAGCGAAACGGTAAAGAACATCAGCGCGAATATCGCGGCCGCCAGGATCGCCGAGGCGATCAGGTACTTCCCGAGCGAGATCGGCAGGTCGCCCGCCGCTTCGCCGGTCTGGCCGTTGACAGCCACGTAGGAAATGCGGTCCTCCTTGCCATGCTCCTTGTGCCTGATGCTCATGAACCAGACGGGCATCATGGTCAGGACCTTATTGTCCACGGTGGGAGTCAGCTGCGGCTTCAGTTTGTCCGCTTCGACCGTGTAGTCGCTCAGCGCGGGGTCCTTCATCAGGCGCTCCGTGCAGTCCTCCGCCACCAGGTCCTCGACGTCCTCGGAATATGTATCCCAGGCCACGTCGGTCGTGTCCGCGTAGAATCCGCTCAGATACGACGGCGTAAAAGGCTGGACCTGCGTCGTGTCATAGGGCGCGATCGCGTTGCTCAGATTGTCGGAAAAAGCGCCCGATGCGTCATAGGTCATTCCCTTGTATTGCGTTTTTACGTCGGTCTCATAGCGGTAATGCTTGACGTATTCGTAATTGCCTTTGTAGGTCGAGTGTTTGCTCGCGACATCCGCGCTCACATGCCCCTCCAGTTGGGTCTCGTACATCCAGTAGGGGATGTAAATGCCGCGGAAACTGTCGATATTCTGCGTGCTCATCAGCTCGGAAGGCATGAACAATGAACGCTTCACGAGCTTCTTGTAAGCCGCCGCGCAGTCCGCCTTTGTCCGCGTGAACGGGATAATGTAGGCCGGGCGGCGCGCGCTGCTGATGCGGGAATCAAGAATGGTCGAGCCGCCGCAGAAGCTGCAGAAAGCCGCCGCTTCGGTGTCCTCGCTGATGATCTCGCCGCCGCACTGCGGACAGGTAAAGATCGTGACTTCAAAGTCCTGCCGCTCCTCGGCGTCGCGGTCCTTCTTCACCTCATACGGGCTCAGCTCGGTTCCGCACGCTTCGCACCAGAGCTTCTGCTTTTCAATGGAAAAGCGCAGATTCGCCGCGCAATTCGGGCATTCGTACATGGGGGTCTCCTTTCGCTTCGCTTCAGGCATTCGCAGGTTCGGCTCTGCCGAACTCTGCTTGCCTTTCGCTACTTACTGCCTGTCATAATAGCTCTTGCCTGCGCTCGGCAGGAAGTATGTCCTGATGTATCCGTCGGTCGAGACTATCACGAACTCGTTCGTGGCCTCGACGTAATAAACGTAATCTCCGTCCTCTTTCTCGATCTTATGCAAGGCGTCGGGGTTATTGACCACATCGCTCGCGGCCTTCTCGTAGTCCGCCGCCGAGACAAAGCCCATCTCCTTGCCGTGCTTCTCATAGTGCTGGTCGAGGAGCTTCTTCGAGCGGAATTTGTAGGTGACGTAGTCAGCGGGGGTGTCGGTTACGCTCCCGTTATCAGACGAGTTGTCGGCGGTTGTGGTTCCCGGATCCGCATTACTGTCTGAACTTCCGGATGAAGTCTGGCTATCAGACGCTGCATTTCCGGAGCCCTGACTGTCCGCAGCATTACTGCCCGCATTCTGTCCGGTTCCGTCGACGATCACGGTCTGGCTTGAATCGTTCCCTTGGCCCTCATTGAGTATCGCATCGATCTTGTCCTGGAAGACCAGATAAAGCACTATCAGTACCGCCACCACGATCACTGACAGAATGTATTTCTTATTCTTGATATTCATTTCGGTCAATCCTCTTTCGCCTTTTCTCTGAATGCAGCTCTCGCCTCGTTCAGGCTCATCTCATTCGCGCCTCCTCGAAAGTCGGGGTCGCGAAGCTGGACTTTATCGTCCTCCCATCCGCATATCGGGCAGATATCATGAGGCTCCGCAAAGCTGTACTGTCCGCAAACGGGACATAGACCTATTCTTTTATTCACGGCATAATTCCTTCGTCTCATAATCCTTCTTCCTTTTTATCGAAGATTCGCTCTATCCAAACATTTTATCACATCTGATCTTTTTTGAATACCACCGTTTGAAGGGCTATGCTTTCTTAAATTTCTGACAATATATTTATTTGTTGCCTTTTGAGCAAACAAATGATACAATAGCCATATGAAAAAAAATACTTCTTCAACTCTTGGTACTTTAAAACAAAACGGAGTTCATCTTTATGAACACGAATACTTTACAATTAAGACGCTCCTCGAACACAGCCACTCTATCGAATTGGTTCATCCTTCGAACATCGAAGGCTTACACCTCCCGGACATTTACATAGACGGAATTCCTTGGGAAATAAAAGCTCCGGAAGGTAATGGTAAAAACACTATCAAACATTCAATTCAAAAAGCCCTTCTTCAATCTCCAAATATCATTCTCGACTTACGACGTTGTAAGTTGAAGCAATCCGATGCTATAAAAGAAGCTGAAAAAAATTTTAGACTATCAAAACGTGTTCATCGGATGAAATTAATCATGTTCGGCAATCAATACGTTTCAAGCGGCAAACCCTTGTATTTCAACAAAGCAGAAGGAAATGACTATATAATACTTGACTATAGACGATAAAACAGGTAAACTGTAACCACAAAGGTGTGGGGCTGCGTGGTTACGCGGCTGCCACACCACCAGTTAATACTTACAAAGGTGTGGGGCTGCGTGGTTACGCGGCTGCCACACCACTTTTTTATGCAAGAATCGCCGCTGAAAGCAGGCTTTCGCGGCGATTCTTCTACGTATATGCGCATGCTGCTGAGTTATTTCGCTTATCCCAGTATATCGTTCAACATCCGTATCCCCTTCTCCACCGGCGCGGTCACCAGCACGCGGTCGCCGACGCAGATCGACGAATCGCCGGTCGGGATAAGCAGCTCGCCATTGCGGATAATTCCGGAGATTAGGATCCCCTTCTTCAGGCGGAAATCCTTCTCGCGGATCGGCGTGTCGAGGGCCTTGAAATCGCGGCCGGCTCCAAACTCCATGACCTCCGCGCGGCCGTCCGCCACGCGGCAGAAACCGTAGTAGCTGCTGAATTCGGTGTCATTCTCCTTCGGGCGGTGCTTCGACAGCTTCAGATTCTTCCCGAGCACATCGCGCAGGCTCTGCCGGCTCTCGCGGTTCCTGATGTAATGCATGATCCGCTGCAGCGACAGCTCCGTGGGCGAAGCCGTAATATCGATATTGACCTTATGAAGCAGGCGCACATGGCTCTGCTTGTCCACCTTCGTAACGACCGACGGCACTTGTCTGGCCCAGGCGAACATACTGATGACCAGATTCGTCTCGTCGCTGTCCGTCAGCGAGATCAGCGTGCCTGTCTTCGCGAGTCCCTCTTCCGCGAGCACCTCGGTGATCTCCCCTGCCGCGTACGCCACGTGCGCGGTCGGGAAACGGTCCATCAGGCGGCGGCAGCGGTCGATATCATTCTCCAGGATCACAGGCTGCCTGCCCTCTTTGATCAGCCTCTCGGCCAGGTATTCTCCTATCACGCCGCAGCCCACCATCATCACGCCTTCGCGGTTCCTGTTGACCCCGAGCGTGGCGAGCACCTGCTCCGCGCCTCCGTCCGAAACACAGACCGTCAGGAAATCGCCCTCCTCGAGCACAAAATTCCCGTCGGGGATAAAAAGCTTATCGCCGCGCGTCACGGTGCTTATCAGCATGTCACGGCAGATGTTCGCCCTGATGTAAGCCGGCGTGCGGCCCTTCAGGCAAGAATCGCGCATAACGGCGATGTCAATGACCGTCACTGTATCGCCGAACAGATCTTCCAGCTTCACGAAGCCCGGCAGGCCGAGATTCCTGTATATCTCCTCCGCGATGTCAATGCGCGGGCGCACGATGTAATCGATCCCGTATTCCTTCTTCAGCTCGTCAATGTCCGCGCTGAGGTCCGGCATCTGCAGTCTGGCGACAGTCTTCACCGCGCCGCAGTTCTTCGCCTGCATGCAGCTGAGCAGATTCACCTCGTCGATATGCGTGAGCGCGATGAAAATGTCCGCGCCCTGCACGCCCGCCTTGAGCAGCGTCTCCTTCGACGCGCCGCTGCCGGCCACGCCGTTCACGCTGAACTCATCGGTCACGCTGTCCACGAGCGCGCTGTCCTTGTCAATGACCGTGATGTCGTGCTTATCGTTCGCCAGCGCCTTCACCAGCGTAATTCCCGTCTCTCCGAGTCCGACTATGATAATCTTCACTGCTTTGCCCTCATCTGTCTGGCGAGCTTATGCGTCTCAAGCCGCCTGTATACTCTGCCCACGCTCAGTCCCTGCACCAGTACCGTGAAGAAGATGGCCGCGTAGGTCACATTGATAAAGATATTGAAAATGTCATGCGGCAGGTACTCCTCGGTCCCGACCGCAAGAGCCAGCGAAAGTCCGCCCTTCAGCGCCGCCCATGTCATCAGCGTCACGAATTCCGGCAGGCTGTAATTTCCGGGGATGCGCCGCCCCGTCATCAGGCTGCTCATGAACACGCCCATCGCGCGTGAAAGCACGAGGATCAGGATCGACGCCGGCACAATGATCCAGACATATCTGCTGATCTCAATATCGAGCACGAGCAGACCGATCATGACGAACAGGATCGCGTTCAGGATGCTCTCGAGGATCTCCCAGAAATCATGGTAATACTCGCGCGGGTCCACGACCTTCACGCGGCGCTCGAGCTTGTCCATCGAGTACGAGAAATACATACCGCAAACCACCGACGCG
>JAFZKM010000078.1 GCA_017553665.1 Lachnospiraceae bacterium | reverse complement strand
TATGGACCGTAAGGAAGAGCTGTGGAAAATGATAACGAAGAAATAATAAAACTCCTCGGTTTTCACCGAGGAGTTTTCAGCAGCGCTACAAGGATTCGAACCTTGAAATGACGGAGTCAGAGTCCGTTGCCTTACCGTTTGGCGATAGCGCTAAATCAACCAACGAATGACATTATACTCTCTCGATTTTCAAAATGCAAGTACTTTTTTTAGGAATTATTTGAATTACTCTTTGATGATGTCAAATCTTAGCGGATCCTTCTTTAACGCGGCATTAAGCGCCTTGACGATCTTCCGGATCTCGGTTATCCGGCTTTTGGTCATCCCGTATTTCTTTGCCTTCTTTGAGTCAAATACCAGCTTCGCGTATATGGTTCCGGTTCCCGGCTCTGTGTTATTCTTCAGGATCCATTTCGTCTTGAACAGGTTCTTTGCCTTGCCTTTCTTCAGGGATCCCTTTGTAATGCCCTTAAGTGCGGAAATATCGAGCTTCGCGCCGAGTGTTTTGGCGGTGATCTTTTGGCCTGTATAGGTAACCGAATCTGTGGCTATGCTTTCGGTCACCGTAACTGCCGTTTGGGTCCCGTCAGCTGCCGTTATCTCTCCGCCGGAGACGGTCACTTTCCGGTCATCATTTCCGGTCTCTTTGTAAATGCGCACAAAGTCCACATATAAATGCGCCGGGAGCTGCGAACGGTCTATTGCTCCGCCCCAGGTACCGTATTCCGCGGAAATGATCATATCGCAGGGTACTGCGCAGGTTCCGTCACCGTATTCATTGCCCGGAAGATCAAGCTTCAGGCAGTCTTTACCGGTCCCGTCCAGATAGACGCGATATCCTTCCGCGTTCCACAGGAACCAGATATCGTGGTATACATCGAAAAAGCTGTCATCGATCTCATCTATAAACTCACAGCAGCTCTTCAGTTCGTCACCGTAGCCGTCCCAGTGGACACTCGTGCAGAAATCCTTTGCGTAGGGAACGAGCTCGAAAATATCGATCTCCGCGCCGTCGGCAGCGCCGTTTCCCACGGAACCTTCTTCCATCCTGTCGGTAAGCAGCCAGAAAGCGTACCAGAGCCCGTCTGCTTTCTCTGCCTTAAAACGCATATGGTAAAGCCCGAAGGCCTGCTCATATTCCGATGTGGAGCGTATCCCGCCGCTGACAAACTTTCCGTCATCCGCAGCAGAGCAGGTGATCACGAGGTTCCCGTCTTCGACCGTACTGCAGGAATCCTGCCATTCTCCGCCGAGATCCTGACGCTTTATTTCGGGGCAATATGCCCATTTGTCATGGTCGAAGAAGTCGAACTCATCCGAAAACGCAAGCGTATAACGCTTACCGTCGAAAGTGATATCATCCGTAGCGGCCTTGAGACCTTCGCGGGGGC
Source organism: Lachnospiraceae bacterium (assembly GCA_017553665.1). The sequence continues at coordinate 12,476 of JAFZKM010000078.1, read as the reverse complement.
TCAGGACAGCGATCATCAATAGTATAAACAGAATGCTGAAAACACGTTTTTTCATACGAGCGTTCCTCCTGTTTCCGAGCATTATCATAGCAGAATTATCCCAAATACTTCTTCGTAAACTCCACAAACTTGTTCGCGGTATCGCTCAGGTGGCTGTAGTCGGGGAACGCGATTCCTATCATGCGGAATGCGGGCGGATAGAGCTGGCAGATCAGCACCTTGTGATTTGAGTTCTTCAGCATCAGCTCAGGCATGATCGAGATTCCGAGGCCCTTTTCCACCATCGCGAGCATCGCGAAATCGTCCTCAACGCGGTAGCGGATGTTCGGTACTATGCCTGCTGAGCGGAAGATGGTCTTCGCGTCGCGGTCCACGGTGTCGATGAGGCTTACGACCGGCTCGGTCACGAACAGCGAGGTAGGGCAGGTGTAGTTCTTCTCGGCCTCGTTATAGATCAGCTTGGATCTGTCAAAATCGTACGGAAGCACTGCAAGAAGCCTGTCATTGAACAGAGGCAGGGTCTTGCACTTAAAGTCGAGCGGAAGTCTTACAAAGCCGAAATCCATCGGATGCTCGGCAAAGCTCTTCTCGATATTGTTATAGCCGCAGTCGATCAGCTCGATCTTGACATCGGGCTCCTCAAGGCTGAAGCTGCGGATGATATCGGGAAGCCAGTTTACTGCCACGCTCGTAAAAGAGCCGATCTTCAGGACTTTACCGGGATCCTCGGCCTCCGCGCCGGTGAGCGATGCAGCGAGGGAGAGCAGCTTATCATCGGCCTCGAGCACTTCTTTCATCAGAGGGAGCAGCTGTTCGCCCTCCTCGGTGAGTTTTACGCCCGAACGGTTTCTGATCAGGAGCGTAAGGCCGAGCTCGTCCTCGAGCGAATTCATCAGCTGTGTAAGGCCTGATTGTGATATACCCAGCTCAGCAGCCGCAGCGGTCACTGATCCGCACTCGGTTATTTTGATAAAGGCGGCGTATTTTCTTAATGACATGTCCGGCACCTCCTCATATAAGTTTTTCTTATCATTATAATAACATAGTTTAATTTTTTTGCAATAATGACTTGATTTTTGGAAATAAAGCACATATACTCTAGAATAATTAGAAAAAATAATGCAAGCATAAGTAAAACTTATTTTGCAAGAGGGAGGCAAATATGCTGAATAGCTTGGAAATGCTGGCTTTTGTGCTGTATCTGCTGATTGTCATTACGATCGGAGTATACTTCTACTTTAAAGGACGCCGGGGCGACGGAGGAGATAAGATGTATTTCCTCGGCGGCAGACAGATGAACGGATGGGTAGCCGCCCTGTCGGCCGGAGCGTCCGATATGAGTGCCTGGGTACTCATGGGACTGCCCGGATCGATATATGCGTACGGCATGGGACAGATATGGATATCCATCGGATTGTTCATCGGTACGCTCTGCGCGTGGATATTTGTCGCGCCCGGTCTCAGACGTTTCTCGATGATCGCGGACGATTCGATCACGATCCCGCAGTATCTGACACGCCGTTTTAAGTCTCAGAGCAAGACTCTTCAGATAATAAGCGCGGTTATCTTCATCGTGGCTTACTGCGTATACGCCGCGTCCAGCATCGTGGCATGCGGAAATCTTTTCAATACGGTATTCGGTATTGATACGAAGGCAGCCATGATCGGGGCTACGGTCATTATATTGGTATATACGTTCTTCGGCGGCTTCAACGCGGTATGCTGGACAGACTTCATTCAGGGCATGCTGATGCTGCTCGCGCTGATGACGGTTCCCATCGTAGTAGTGATAATCATGGGACAGGCTGATTTCACGCCTCTCGCGAAGGTTGTCACCGATGAGAATTATTATAATGTGCTTTCAAGCGGTAAATTTGACTGGAAGAGCATCTCTGATATACTGAGCGGCTTCGGATGGGGACTCGGCTACATGGGAATGCCCCATATCCTCGTAAGGTTCATGTCTATCCGCTCCGAAAAGGAGATGAAGAAATCCAGGATCATCGGAACCTGCTGGACGGCAGTCATCCTGATCATGGCATCGGTTGTGGCGCTGGCGGCGCATGAATACCTCGGAACTTATCTTGATGTCGCGGACAGAAGTCTTGTATTCATAGTGATCGTACGCAAGATATTCCCCGCGTTTATCGCAGGAGTACTGCTCTCGGCCATTCTCGCCGCTTCCATGAGTACAGCCGATTCACAGCTGCTCGCGTCATCCTCAGCGTTCGCGTCGGATGTGTATAAGCCTGTATTCCGCAAGAAGGCCACGAACAGTGAAATGCTCTGGGCAGGACGTATCGTGGTCATGATCATCTCGGTGATCGCGCTTATGATCGCGATGAGCGACAGATGCGCAGGCATCATGGCTCTCGTCGAATGCGCGTGGGCAGCGTTCGGAGCGGCCTTCGGTCCTACGATCCTGCTTTCGCTTCATTGGAAGAGACTCACCTATACCGGTGCGGTTGCGGGTATCGTAACAGGTTTTGTGGTTGACGCATTATGGTACGTATTTCTTTCGGGAAGAACAAATCTTTATGAGATCATTCCGGGCTTCATCTGCAGCCTTATTGCCGCCGTGGTTGTCTCAAAGCTTGATAAGGAGCCTTCCGCGGAAATCATGGAAATGTTCGAGAGAGCAAAACTGCCTGTTGAGAAGTAAACCGAAAAAATGAAAAAAGTTTACAAAAGCTCTGAAAATGTATCCGAAAAGTAACTCTTTTGGGGGATAATAGTTCCAGATATGGATGAAAGGAGCGACGCTGATGAGTATTTATGATCTCAGTTCCATCGGTATTTGTATTGATGAATATAATGCCGGTGAAATGAAAGGCAGAATTTTCAGCTCTTTACACAGTGAACCGGAAACCTTTAACAGCGTTATCACTCTTGTAAAAACTATTGACAGGATATTCGACGAGGGTGAGTATCCGCAGGCTACGATGAGATGCCGCGGATTCGGAAAGCGCACGGCAGCTACAGAGAAGAAAGCAGCGGAGGAGAATAAAGACATTTCGGATCCTACTAAGCTATGCCCCGTGATGTCTAACGCGAGAGGGAAGAAGGCTACGTTCGGTGTAAGGGTTATGTTCAGACAGAATGCTTCCTGGCAGGGAACGCTTTGCTGGCTGGAGAAGAACAGGGAAGAGAATTTCAGAAGTGTACTTGAAATGATGATGCTTATCGACAGCGCATTCGAGGCAGAGACTGCGGCAGCGACCGATTCTTCGGAGAATGCAAAAGTTGTAAACAGATAAGGCGAAATACAGAAGCAGCCGGCAAAACCGGCTGCTTTTTCTTTGCTAAGAACGAGGCAAATAATTAAATTGAAAATTAATTTCTTCCGCAGCAGAACTTGTATTTCTTGCCGCTTCCGCAAGGGCAGGGATCGTTGCGGCCGACCTTTTTCTCGACGCGTACGGTGCCTGAATTCTTCTGTTCCTTGTACAGCTCCTTGCGGCGCTCCTCGGTAAGCAGATCGTTCCATGCGGGAAGATTGTAGAGCCAGTCAGCCTTTGCGCCGACCATGTTGTAGTAGAGTTTCTCCTTATCGAAGTCGAGCGATACTTCGGTATCTTCGGTCATCTCCTCGATGGGATTGGGTGTCTTTAAGGAATCGTTGATGCCGTCGAGGAAGCCTACCATTACAGGAAGCTTGCAGCCGTATTTCTCTGCCAGTTCCTTAACGGTTCCCTTTACAACGGTCTCCGGATCGGCGAGAAGCTTCTCATATATGCCCTGCTCGATCGCGAAATAATTACCCCAGAATGTCGGGTTCTCTTTGGGTGACTTTTCCTGTTCATAGGCGTAGCTGCGCCACTCTGAAAGTAAACTCATATCTGTTATTCTCCGTTTCGTTCCTGAATTATCGTGACCATATCCCGGCCAGTCCCGAATGCCATGATATCATGTTTGAATTCCGATGTCAAAAGAGGGATCAGACGATCACCCAGCTCTTGCCCATATCTTCGATCCCGACAGTACCGGAAGTGGCTTCGGTAGCGAACGAGATCAGCTTTCCGCGCTGCTCGTCATCAAGTAAAAAAGTGACCGAAACTGTATCTGAAAACTCCGGTTCTTCGGCTGTCAAATGCTCGGAAACCGTGTAATACTGCACTTTTCCGTACGCGGTGTAATCAAGAGTAAGTTTAATCCTGTTTAAATATTTGCATGAAAGGATCTCGCTGTTCCCAATACCCTCGGACGTTGCTGCCTGATAGGCTCTTACGAGCCCGCCGGTCCCTAAGAGCACGCCTCCGAAATATCTCGTGACCACCGCGCAGACATTCTTCAGCCCTGCGCCCTTCAGTACCTCGAGCATCGGCATGCCCGCTGTGCGCGAAGGCTCGCCGTCATCGCTGCAGCGCTCGACCGGCTTATCCGTGCCGATGATGTAAGCGGAGCAGTTATGTCTGGCGTCCCAGTATTTCTTTTTCATTTCGGCGATAAAAGCGAGCGCTTCCTCCTCGGTCTCAACCGGGCGGAGGGTGGCGATGAAACGCGACTTTTTCTCGGTGATCTCGCCTGTCGCTTCCTGTCTGATGGTTTTGTATTCTGTCATGGTTCTTCTCCGTTCCGAGATAATTATATTATCCGCCGCATCGCCCGTCAATCCGCGGTTTCAGGCGCTTAACATTTCCGTAAAACATATTTAATTTGTATTCGGAGGGGCATAATGATATAATTGAACGGACAATGGAGGTTTATTGCAGATATGAATTCCGATAATGATTACAGCAGACGCGGTGTCGTTGAGAAACAGCACGCCATCAAATCTGTTCCGAAAAGACTGGCCAGCAAGCTCTGGATCATGGTCTTCAGGATATTTATCATAGTTATCGTTCTGATCGGCGTTTCGGGCGTTATGGCAGGCTTCGGAGCCTTTAAGGGAATGATAGATGCCACTCCCGAGGTTCATCTGAACGTTTTGAGCGATACCGGTTACAGTTCGACAGCGTATTATACCGATGGTACGGTTTCACAGGTATTCGCAGGAATCGAGGCGAACCGCAGATGGGCCACCATCGATGAGATACCCGTTCTTATCCAGCATTGTTTCGTTGCGCTTGAGGATGAACGTTTTTATGAGCACAGCGGTATCGACGCGCGAGGCATCTTGAGAGCCGCGGTTTCGGTTGTGGAGGAAGGCGGAACCTTCGGATTCGGCGCAAGTACGATCACACAGCAGCTCTTAAAGAACCAGGTGTTCTCGGGCGGCGGTGAGAAGAATAAGCTTGATAAGCTTACGCGTAAGGTTCAGGAACAGTACCTTGCGGTTCAGCTTGAGACTATGCTTACGAAGGACGAGATACTTGAGTTCTACCTGAACTTCGTTAATCTCGGTAACGGTTCATACGGCGTAGCGAAGGCGGCGGAGAGCTACTTCGGCAAGGAAATGGCGGAGCTCACACTTTCGGAGGCGGCTGTGCTCGCGCCCATAGTTCTGTCACCTACGAACCAAAACCCGATCACGCATCCCGATAGGAACGCGGAGCGCCGTCAGTCATGTCTTGACAATATGCTCGAGATGGGCTGGTGCACAAAGGAGCAGTACGACGAGGCTCTCGCGGATGACGTTTACACGAGGATCGCGGCCTACAACATGGAAAAGAAGGCCACGACAGCTACCACGTTCTCTTATTTTACCGATGAGCTCGTGGAGCAGATATGCGCCGACCTTCAGGAAAAGCTTGGCTACACTTACGAGCAGGCACAGCAGCAGCTCTATTACGGCGGCCTTACGATCTATACTACTCAGGACCGTGAGATCCAGGAGATAGCCGACCGCTACTATACCGATGAGGAGAATTTCCCCGCGTTCGGCTTCAGTTCCTCGGCGGGCTCCTGTTATGAGCTGACTTACGCGCTTTCGGTCTATAAGGCGGACGGCACGGTCACGCATTACCAGCGTTATCATTTTATTGATTATTTCAAGGATTTCGTTGATTCGAACGGTCTCTATTACCATGAGGACGGCACGAAGAAGGGCATTTCGGAGCTTACGCTCTCGCCCGATGACGTATACGCGAAGATAGATGAGTTCCGTGAGGCCATGGTCGATGAGGACGCGGGCGACAAATATGTTGAGAGCAAATATCTCACGCCTCAGCCCCAGTCATCGTTCTCGATCATAGAGCAGAAGACCGGACATGTGGTAGCCATCGTGGGCGGCCGCGGAGCAAAGTCGGGAAGCCTGACACTTAACCGCGCATCGAACACGACGCGTTCCGTAGGATCGACCTTCAAGGTGCTCGCGTCCTTCCTGCCCGCTCTCGACAGCGGCGGACTTACCCTTGCGTCGGTTCAGGACGATACCCAGTATTTCTATCCGGGTACCACAAAGGAAGTCATCAACTGGTATACGACAGGCTTCAGAGGCCTTCAGTCGATCCGTACCGGTATTTATAATTCACTGAATATCGTGGCTGTTAAGACGCTCGAGCAGATCGGAGCTTCGCTCGGTTTTGAGTATCTTGAGAAGCTCGGTTTCTCGACTCTCGTAAAGTACGAGGTGGCTGACGACGGAACGGTTTATTCCGACGTGAACCTTGCCATCGCGCTCGGCGGTCTGACAAAGGGCGTTACGAACGTTGAGCTCTGCGCGGCGTATGCTTCGATCGCGAACGGCGGCGTTTACAACAAGCCCATGTATTACACGAAGATCCTCGATCATGACGGCAATGTGCTGCTCACGAACGAGACCGAATCCACACAGGTCATGAAGACCTCGACCGCATGGCTGCTTACCGACGCCATGCACGATACCATCACAAAGGGTACAGGTTCGAGACTCGGATTCAAGGAATATGAGATGCATGTAGCCGGAAAGACAGGTACTGCGTCAAAGAACAACGACCTCTGGTTCGTAGGCTTCACGCCTTACTATACCGCTGCGGTATGGACCGGCTTCGACAACAATTTCGACCAGTACAACAAGACCTACCAGCAGGAGATCTGGCGTAAGGTCATGGAAGAGGTCCATGTGAAGAAGCAGCTCCCCGATGCCGATTGGGAGAAGCCCGATTCGATCGTTATGGCGACCATCTGCACAAAGTGCGGCAATCTGGCCGTTTCGGGACTCTGTGACATGGCCGAAGGCGGTTCCTGCGTAAAGACCGAATACTTCGCGAAGGGCACCGTTCCCACTCAGAAGTGCACATGCCACGTTCGCGTGAACGTCTGCAAGACTACGGGTAAGATCGCTACCGAGAACTGCCCGCTGAGCGAGGTTGAGAGCAAGGTACTGCTGGTCAAGGACGAGATATTCATGTACAACTCATCGAAGGCGAGGGGCGGCGTTATGGAGCTCCTTGATCCGCCTGTTATCTGCGAGACCTGGGATACGCCTTACATCTATCATCCCGATGATATCTGCACGGAGCATCTGCCTGAAGGAGCGTATATCGACGAAGAAGGAAACATCATCTACGGAGAGGGCGGAGAACCCGGTGAAGGCGGAGACGCCGAGCCTCAGAACGGTGACGGAGAGTAAAAGAATATCCGCGAAGGCAAAGTAAGAATGGAGCTTCCGAGCGGATGTGATACAAAAAAGTAATGGACCGGGCTTAAAGCCTGGTCCATGTGCTTACTATAAGATCAGTATATGCGCCGGGATCCCCTATCGGGAGACCGGCGATCATTTTTGCCTGGGTAAGAAGTATGCGGCAATAGGCTTTTGCGCGCTCAGGAGCCGATATACGGGCCTCTTCCAGGCAGAGGAAGGCCTGATGGCGCACATTGATCTCAAGGATGCGTTTGGCCCTTATAGGGGCGTCTTTATGGATCGCCTTGAAATACTTTTCCATCTCAAAGGTCACGCCGCTGCCGCTCGATAAGCATACCGGATGATTTCCGAGCTTTTCGGTGGCACGGACCTCGTCGACCTCATCTCCGAGAGTCTCTTTGATAAAGTCAAAAGAAGCCTTAAACCGCGCGGTATCCGTCTTCGCGCTGCCGCCGTCCAGTTCCGGATCGCCGTCGATGATCGAACGGAACGGCTTTCCTGCGTAGTCCCTGAACATATCGGAAATGAAATCGTCCGCTTTATCGACGAAGAACAGCACATCGGGACCCTTGCCGAGCACAAAGGCCGTCTGCGGAAGATTCGCGGCGGCTTCGACGGATGACGCGGAGGCATAGTAAATATACTTCTGCGACGCAGGCATCGAGGCAGCGTACTCATCGAGAGTTATCATGCGCTTCTCGCGGCCGGAAGGGAAGAGCAGCAGCTCACCCAGAGAATCCTTCTTGGCGCCGTAATCGTCCATCGCGCAGACCTTCAGGTGATGGCCGAAATGCTTATAAAATTCCAGATATCTGTCCCTCTCGTTCTTTAAGAGGCGGAGCAGCTCCTGTCTGATCTTTTTCGCGAGCCCCGCGGCTATCAGCGGAAGCTGTCTGTCCTGCTGGAGCATCTCACGCGAGATATTGAGGCTGATATCGGTGGAATCGACCACGCCGCGCACGAAATTGAATTCTTCGGGAAGCAGCTGCCTGCAGTCCTTCATGATCATGACGCCTGCGGAGTAGAGCTCGAGACCCGCTGCGTAGGAATCGGTGTTCCAGTCCGCGGGAGTGTGCGCCGGAATGTAGAGCAGGGCTCTGTATGAAACATTCCCGTCCATGAATACGGGGAGCACCGACATCGGATCGGTATTGTCCGAGAAATGCTCCTTGTAGAAGGTGCTGTAATCCTCCGGGCTTACCTCGCTCCTCGGGCGCTGCCAGAGCGGGATCATGCTGTTTAAGGTCTCATACTCGAAAACTTCTTCATATACGGCCTCGGGAGGCTCAGTGCCGTTCTGCTTCGCGGCCTCGATCTCAGCCTCGTTCGTGATGACCGGGTGAGGCATCAGGAGCTTTATCGGATAGCGGATATAGTCGGAATACTTCTTTACGAGCTTGTAAAGAGGATACTCGCGAAGGTATTTATTATACTCATCGCCGTCCTCTTCGGGCTCGGGTCTGATGTAAAGGATCACGTCGGTTCCCGCGCCTTCTCTTTCTGCGGGCTCTATCGTATACCCTTCAGCGCCCGTACAATCCCATTTAAAGGCCTTTTCAGCCCCCAGCCTGCGTGAGACTACCGTTATGTGCTCCGCGACCATAAAAGCCGAATAAAAGCCCACTCCGAACATTCCGATGAGGTCCCCGGCACCGGAAACGTCATGCGTATCGTCCCTGAACGCCTTCGTACCGCTCGCGGCGATCACTCCGAGGTTCTCGGCGAGCTCATTCTCATCCATTCCGATGCCGTTGTCGCTGACGGTCAGCGTGCGCGCGGTCTTATCGATGGTAAGCGTGATACCAAAAGCAGACGGGTCTATCTCAACAGACCCGTCCGAGGCCGCCGCGAAGCGCATCTTGTCGAGCGCGTCGCTGGCGTTTGATATTAATTCACGCAAAAAGATCTCTTTGTTGGTGTAGATCGAATTGATCATTAGGTCGAGAAGCCGTCTGGATTCCGCCCTGAATTCCTGCTTTGCCATTATAAGATGTCCTTGTCGGTCATTGCGTAAGGAACGTCCAGAGGATTGCGGCGTTCCATCGCGTCATAGTGCTTCACGAGGGTGGGCTCGACAAAATGGAAGAGGAGCTTCCCGTCGAGATCGAAGTAGTAGACGATGAAAAGCACAATATACGTGAAAAGCCCGAAAGTAAGCAGTATCCGCAGGTTTTTGAACAATGTTCTAAAGCTCATTTTGTCTCCGTTCCGCGCCGTTTCGCGGCGCTAAGATATTTACCAGCACTCTGAATCATCAAAGTCGAGCAGCGTAGGATCGAGAGGCTCTTCGTGCATGACAGTGGTCATGTAGTCGTTGATGATCGTACGTATCTCGGCACGTGATACCACGCGCTTATCCGGAAGAGCGTGAGGCATCCAGATCGCGTGAATGTTGCGCGCGCGGAATTCGTCCTCAAAGAGTCCGTGAACGCCCTGCATGCCCTTGCACTGAAGCTGGTCGTACATCATGACCATGTCGCAGTGGAACTTCTCCATATTCTCCCAGAGTTCGAAGATATGGTGCATGCCGCCGACCGCCATACGTCTCATCGGAGCCCATTCATGGTAGCGGGCCATATCCATCAGAGCGTTCTGATAGGAATCGGTGCGGATCGTCATGTCAAACATCAGCGAATCCATATTGATTATGCAGTTAAGGCCCCAGCAGTTGTATGCCCATGTACACCAGTGAGAGTAGTACAGAGGCGCGCAGGACCAGGCGATAACGCGGTGGCGGGTCTCGGGGAAGCTGTTGATACGCTGTTCAACGCACTTCTCAAGGATCTTTTTTACCTTAGCGTCGGTCTCGTGCCAGATCGGACGGTTGCCGTCCTGAGTCTGGTAGATGCGGTAGAGAGCCTGAGCTACGCCGTTGATCGGATAGTAGTCGGTATTGGCTGCGACATCCCACTTTTCCCACTCAAATTCCTGCAGCTCGTTCTGTTCCTCAAGATGCTTTTTAAGCTCTTCCCAGTTAAAGGTGACGCCCATCTGTTCCTCAATGAAGCGGAACGCGCCCTCGATCTCTTTAGCGCAGTTCTCCTGAACGAGAGGATCGTCGAACTGCATGGGCTGCGGCATAGCGTACAGAGGCTTGCCGATCATCCAGTCCTGGATGACCGAAGTGGCAACGGAAGCGTCGCAGGCTTCGTTCGTCGTGATCAATGCGGGATAGTAGTCCGGAACATCGTCAAGAACGAAGATTCCGGCTTCTGCCTGACACATCGGGCAGGGATCGCCGGGAAGTCCTATGGACTGAACGGCGTCAATATAATTGAGCACCGTATGGTTATTTACATGGCAGGTAACGAAGTAAGGGATCATCTGCAGCGGAACGTCATCGATCTGATCGCGGTAAGGATAGAAGATACCGCCCCAGACGGTCTCGTCATGCGCGATGGTCTTATCATAGAGCTTCTTTTTGCCGCCGGTCTTCTGATCCGCGGAGAACATCCTCATGAACTGGCGGATGGTCTCGTTTGTCATGGCGCGGTAATGCCATGCCGATGCGCGGAGCGCCTCGCCGCGCAGACCTTCGAGCCCGCGGTCGTACCAGTGCATAACGGGCAGATAGGTCTGTCCTACCCAGCGGTAGCGCCATAAGCCCTTCGCGAAGGTGATCAGTCCGCCGTATTTCATGATATCGGCGACCATCATGCCGTAATTGTAAAGCCAGATATTGTTGAAGTAGTAGAAGGTATCCTTAAGTCCGCGCCATTCCCTGTGCTTATAGAGACCGGTCTTGGGCAGGTAGAGGTCGCCCAGACGGCGCTCCTTATGAGGTTTTCCGTAGACGAAATCCTTAAAGGCCTTCTTATAGTCAAAGTTTTTTATCTTTTCGAGGTCGATCTTCTTCATCAGACGTTACCTCCCTGCTTCTTCTGGATCTTCTTTATCTCAAGACTCTCTACAAAGGCCTGGAACCTGGTGCGCAGCTGGCCGGAGGCCGAGTTGATGTATTCCTTCTCGATAGAGCATACGGGGTAGCCGAAGTCGCGCTGGAGTACCACCGTGTCGATCACACGCTCGTAGCTCCAGTATTCGCAGAACTTATTCGTGGCAACGATGATGCCGTCTGCCTTGTATTCCTTCGCGAGGTCCGCGATGAACTGCTTTCTCCGTCTCATCTCGCCCTGCTCCATGAAGCGGGTGCAGTTGCTGGTGAGGAGATAATGTCTCGCGATCGCGCGGAGAGGAGTCTCGCCGGGAAGGATCTCGATGGGCTCACGGGCTTCTGTGGCACCGTAGCAGTAGCGGTCGGCAACGACCAGAGCGCCGCAGCTTTCGATGAGCTTCGTGAACTCGGGATCGTCATTCTCGGAGCCGGCAAGTACGACCTTAACCCTGTACTGGGGCTTGATATCGGGCTCGCGCGTCATGAGCTCGGTAAGAGTGTCGCGGAGTTTATCGATGATCAGGTATTTGGGGCAGCACATGGAAACGAGCGTGATCACCGCGAATTCGTAGCCCGTGATCGTGGGATTGTCGAGCTTTCTGAAATCGCCGATAGCGCGGACCAGATTGCAGATCTCATTATGGGCCTCAATGGTCTTATAGAGAGCCTCGTCCGAGGTGTCCACTCCGAAATTGTCATGCAGGAAGTCCAGCACATGGGCCTTCAGCTGTTTCTCGTAGTGGTCGATGCTGTTCTCGTTCTTCTTGAACGGAACGTCCATGAACTCGCATTTGAATTTGACATTGTCAATGACGTCGGGCATGCGCTGCAGATGCTCCTGGAAGCGGCAGGTGACCGTACAGGTCTCTGTCGCGAGCTGCGCGTCGAGGAAATTAAAACCGCCTTCAAGAGCGCGCTCAAAGAGACTGCGTCCGTAATGGCAGGTACGCGCGGACATATAGTATGTGGCAATGTCGGGTGAGGTACATCCGGGCGCCCTTAAACGGACGGAAAAACAGCCCGGGAGATCGAGCAGAACCTCGGGCATGAAATAACAGGTGTACCCGAGTGCGAGAC
>JAFZKM010000077.1 GCA_017553665.1 Lachnospiraceae bacterium | reverse complement strand
GTCCGCGGCCAACAAGCGCATGCTCCTTGCGATCCTCGGCGCCGAGTTCCTCTGGTTCATGGCTGACAACGCGATCGGAACCTACATCGGCAACTACGTTATCTACTATCTGCAGTCATCATCGAGCAAGACCATGATCCTGACCATCCTCGGCGGCGTGGCGTCGGTAGTCGGTTTCGCTACGGCAGGCAGCATCGCGGATAAGATCGGCAGAAAATGGACCATTTCCTCCGGTCTGGCCATCACAGTACTTGCTTACGTTATCATGATCTTCACAAAGCCCACGGGCGTTGTGACCGGCGCGAACGGCGAGTTCTCATTCCCCGTGATCCTCTTCGTGGTTTGGGCGATCAAGGGCTACGGCATGGCGCTCGTGCACAACTGCTCATTCCCGATGGTCGTTGAGCTCTGCTCCTCGAAGAAGATCGGTAAGTTCACGGGTTACTACTACGCGGCCAGCATGTCGGCACAGACGGTTACTCCCATCCTGCTGGGCCTGGTACTCCGCAAGACCCTCGCGTGGGGCACTCTTCCCGTATACGCCCTGATCCTCGTGATCCTGAGCTGCACGGTATTTACTATGCTCGTTAAGAACATCAAGGCGAAGAAGGTCGCGAACGTTAAGGGCCTTGAGGCAATTGACGGCGATTGAGCAACAGAGGTAAAAATGGAAAATACAAACGCTATTCCGAATGTACTGTCCGCTTACGTGGACGGAAGTTTTGACAAAGAGACCGCCCGCTTCGCGTACGGCGTCATAATGCTTGACGGCGATAATACCGTCGCGATGATGTCGGCGGCGGACGATGATCCCGAGCTCGCCTCCATGCACAATGTGGCAGGCGAGATAAAGGGCGCCGAAGCCGCGATCCGCTTCTGCCTCGAGCACGGCGTGAAAGAACTCACGATCTTCCATGACTACGAGGGCATCGCCAAATGGCCGCTCGGCCTCTGGAAGGCCAACAAACTAGGGACTCAGGCCTACCGGGACTTCTACAAAGAAGCGGTAAAGTCGATGAAGATAACCTTCGTGAAAGTCAAAGGACATTCGGGAAACAAGTACAACGATATGGCCGATAAACTGGCCGGAAGCGCATTAGAATAACAATATAAAGCCAAGGGAACGTCCCCTTGGCTTTTTTATTTATCCGTCAATATCCTGAACGATATTATTGATCCATACACCCTTCTTCACCAGCACAAATCCCAGTGTACACTTCAGCAGATTCAGCAGATTCACGCATGCGTACAGCGGAAGGATCGGCAGGCCCGTGAAACGCGAAAGCACATATGCCGCGGGTACCGAGATCACGCACATGAACGCGCTGTCGAACAGGAAGGTGATGCCTGTCTTGCCGCCCGCGCGGAGCGTGAAATACGCCGCATTTTCAAACGCGAACAAAGGCGTGAAGCATGAGCCGATACGGATTATCCCGACCGCCAGCTCCCGGACATCGTCCGTCGTGTTGTAAAGTCTCGGGAAGAGCGGTGCAGCTGCGAACATGACCGCGCCGACCAGTATTCCCATTGTCAGGGCAAATGCGATCATCCTGTAAGCGGTGTCCTTCGCCTCTTCCATGTCGCCGGCGCCGAGCATCGGGCCAACCACAATTCCCACGGAATAACCCAGTGAAAGATAAACTACATTGAGCAGATTCGTGATCGTCGTGGCAATGTTTATGGCCGCGACAACCTCCAGCCCGCGCGTGGAGTAACACTGCGTGAGCATCGCGATACCGGCTGACCAGAGCGTCTCGTTCACTATCAGCGGGAAGCCCTTTATTGCCACTTGCTTGAGCAGTGCGGCAGGTACTCTGAGGCTCCTGTACGCACCCCTGATGTATTCGTATTTCTTCGCATGGAAATGTGTCCAGAGGATAACGATCGCCATCTCAACATATCGGGAAATGACTGTCGCCAGCGCCGCGCCTTCCACTCCGAGCTCGGGAAATCCCCAGTGTCCGAATATCAGGAGCCAGTTGAGACCGAGATTTGTTATCACCGCCACAACTCCGGCTATCATCGGGATCTTCGTGTCGCCCATTTCCTTCTGCATACTCGCGTAGATCTGCGACAATGCGAGAGGGATCAGGCCCCACAGCATGATATAAAGGTATTTCTGCCCGAACGCGAAGGTCGCTTCGATATCTCCTTCACTGCCTTCGCCCGTCAGGTAATAATTTATCAGAGTATTGCCGGCGATGATAAATACCGCGATCGCGATCAGGCTGATCGTAACGCAGATAATGAGCTTGAGCCTGAAGGAATTCCTCATTCCTTCCCAGTCCCTGCGCCCGTAGTATTGCGCGCCGAAAATACCCACGCCGGAAACCGCGCCGAACAGGCAGAGCGCGTATACAAACATTAGCTGGTTCACTATCGCGACACCGGACATCTGCTCCGTTCCGAGCTGTCCGACCATGATATTGTCCAGGAAGCTCACGAAATTCGTGATACCGTTCTGGATCATCATGGGTACCGCGATGCCGAGTACCATTGCGTAGAATTTCTTATCTCCTATCAGCTTTCCGAAGCCGCTTCGGTTTTCTGCCGTGTTCATTGTAGTCTCCGTGTTGGTTAATTAATTATGCGCTAAGCTCGAACTGCGCCATGTATAAGTCATAGTATGCTCCGTGAAGCGCCATGAGTTCTTCCGCGGTGCCGGCTTCCTTGATTCCGCCGTCGTCGATCACGAAGATCTTGTCGGCATTGCGGATCGTGGAAAGACGGTGCGCGATGACAAATGAGGTCCTGCCGCGAAGGATCGCCTCAATGCCCTTCTGCACGAGGATCTCGGTATGCGTATCGATACTCGATGTTGCCTCGTCAAGGATCAGGATCTTCGGGTTCGAGATCATCGTTCTCGCGAACGCGATAAGCTGTCTCTCGCCGGCGCTCATTCCCGCGCCGCGCTCAGCGATCTCGGTATCATAGCCCTTCTCGAGCTTCATGATGAATTCATGCGCGATTACTGCCTTCGCGGCCGCCTCGATCTCCTCATCGGTCGCGTCGAGCCTTCCGTAACGGATATTCTCGCGGAACGTCCC
>JAFZKM010000076.1 GCA_017553665.1 Lachnospiraceae bacterium | reverse complement strand
GTTGCAAACGGTATCGATATCGTTCGTATCTTCGACTGCCTGAACGATCTGCGCAACCTCGAGACCGCAGTTAAGGCTACCAAGAAGGAAGGCGGACACGCTCAGATCGCTCTTTCCTACACACTCGGCGACGCTTACACTCTCGAGTACTGGGAGAAGACAGCGCGTCAGATCGAAGAGCTCGGCGCTGATTCGATCTGTATCAAGGATATGGCAGGCCTTCTCGTTCCCTATGAGGCTACGAAGCTCGTTACGGCCCTTAAGGCAGGTTCAAAGCTTCCTATCCAGCTTCATACGCATTACACCTCGGGTGTTGCTTCAATGACCTATTTAAAGGCCGTAGAAGCAGGCTGCGACGTTATCGATACAGCTATGTCGCCTCTGGCTATGGGTACTTCACAGCCCGCTACAGAGGTTATGGTTGAGACCTTCAAGGGAACTCCTTATGATACGGGTCTTGATCAGAACAAGCTTTCCGAGATCGCGGAGTACTTCGCTCCTTACCGTGAGGAGTGCTTAAAGAGCGGACTTCTCAATCCCAAGGTTATGGGCGTTAATATCAAGACTCTTATGTACCAGGTTCCCGGCGGTATGCTTTCGAACCTCGTATCACAGCTGAAGGAAGCTCATGCCGAGGATAAGTTCCAGGCAGTGCTCGAGGAGATCCCGAGAGTTCGTAAGGACTTCGGTGAGCCCCCGCTGGTTACTCCTTCTTCACAGATCGTCGGCACCCAGGCTGTTCTCAATGTCCTTCAGGGCGAGAGATACAAGATGGTTACCAAGGAGTCCAAGAAGATCCTTTCCGGTGAGTTCGGACAGACCATCAAGCCTTTCAATCCCGAAGTACAGAAGAAGTGCATCGGTGATGTAAAGCCCATCACCTGTCGTCCCGCAGACCTGATCAAGCCCCAGCTCGCTCAGTTCCGCGAGGAGTGCAAGGAGTGGATCCAGCAGGACGAGGATGTTCTTTCCTACGCTCTGTTCCCTCAGGTTGCTCTTGATTTCTTCAAGTACCGTCAGGCTCAGCAGAAGGGCGTTGACGTAAACGCAGCAGATAAGGAGAATAAGGCTTATCCCGTTTGATACGCTTTATAAACAAATACGATATTCATGCCGCATGGCGCCTTTCGGGCGTCATGCGGTATTCTCTTTCTTTTCGTGTTTTGATATGCTAAAATTATTATTTAGGTATGAATAGCATAGCAAAAGGAGATCATGATGAAAAAGGGTTTAAGGATCACGCTCAACGCGCCGTTTGTACTGGCGTTCGTAGGGCTGTGCTTCGCGGTGACGCTTTTGGGCAGCGTTACGGGCGGAGCGTCGACAAAACTGCTGTTTATGACATATCATTCGTCTCTTTTGTCGCCGCTCACCTGGCTTCGGGCATTTACGCATGTGCTCGGGCATTCCGGATGGGCGCATCTTATCGGCAATATGAGCTACATCCTGCTGCTCGGACCGATGCTCGAGGAGAAATACGGGTCAAAGACACTGCTTACGGTGACCGTTGTGACGGCGCTCGCCACAAGCATTTTCAATTACATCGTGTTCCCGAACATCGCGCTCTGCGGCGCGAGCGGAGTCGTGTTCGCGTTCATCCTGATGTCATCGTTCACGGGCTTTAAGGAAGGCGAGATCCCGCTGACCTTTATCCTGGTCGCGGTGTTCTATATCGGCCAGCAGGTGTTTGAGGGCCTGACAGTAAGCGACAATATCTCAAATACATCGCATATCATCGGAGGAATTGTGGGAGGTTTCTTCGGATACATATTAAATGTGAGATCGGGGCGCAAGAGGTTTTAACGGCCTGAAGCAAGCGTATAAGAGGGGAGAGACGGGAGAAAAATGAAGAGAAAGAATGCACTTATTCTGATAAACGAGGCGGCCGGCAAAAAGAAAGGCCCGCAGAGCATCATGAACATCGTAAGACGTGCCGCGACGGAAGGCTATGAGCCCACTGTATTCCCGATCATTCCGGGAAAGCTTAATTCCGAGGATATCCTTAAGGATTTCGACGGGAGAGCAGACCTCGTGATCTGTGTCGGCGGTGACGGAACTCTCAATCATGTGATCTCCGGAACCCTTGATATGGAGAAGAAGCCATGCATCGGGTATATTCCGGCCGGACGCACTAATGATTTTTCAAAGAGCCTGGGTATTCCGGCGGGCTTTCCGAAGGCGCTCGAGACCATATTTACGGGGAGGCGCTTCCCGTATGATATCGGTAAGATGAACGGCGGCAGTTATTTTAATTATACCGCGGCGTTCGGCGCGTTTTCGGAGATCAGCTACGGAACGGACCAGAAGCTGAAGAACGTGCTGGGATATGCTGCGTATGTTCTGACCGCGGCGTCCGCGCTGCCCGAGAATCTGGGCTTTAAACGGCATATAGAGGTAGAGGCCGACGGTGTCGGAGAGGAAGGCGATTACCTGTTCGGAACCGTGAGCAATTCGGTATCGATAGGCGGTATGGATTTTCTGAAGAAATTCGACGTGAAGCTTGACGACGGGAAAATGGAACTGCTGCTGATCCGCGCGCCGAAGAAGGCGGGTGACCTGAGCGCGATAATCGCGGCGCTGCTGCGCGGCGATGTGAGCGATCCGCATATCTCGTTCCGGCAGGTTTCGAAGGTGAAGCTGATCGCGGATGAGGAGCTCGCATGGAGCATTGACGGTGAATACGGCGGAAGCTCGCTTGAGACTGATATCGAAGTGCTGCCGGGTGCCGTAACGATCATGCGGGGAGAATGATATGGAAATAAAAACTTACAAAAAAGAAGCGGAATATTCATATACGCTCGGGGCGTTTCCGACGTTTGAGCTGATCGACGCGAGACCCGGGGACGTGGAGGAGATAATAGTCCACAACTCTTTTACCGACAGGGAGAGGCTTGAGGAGAAAGCAGGGAACATCAGGGTCACCGAGAACAACAAGCTGATCTCGAAACTCTCCGATAAGGAGAATGTTTACGTGATCGGCGTGTTCCGCAAGTCCTCATGCGAGCTTGAAGCAGAGCGCAGGCATATCGTGCTCGTGAATCCCGGCAATATGGGAAATCTCGGCACGATCATCAGGACGGCCTGCGGCTTCGGATATTACGATCTGGCGGTGATAGAGCCCGCGGCCGATATCTTCAATCCGAAGACTGTTCGCGCCAGCATGGGTTCGCTCTTCAGGATCAGGCATCGGAAGTTCGCGGATTTCGGTGAGTATATGAAGCTTTACCCTGACAGGAAGCTGTATCCGTTCATGCTGGACGGGAGCTGTTCGCTGCATGACGCCGCGGCGCCCGGTTCGGAGCGTTTCAGCCTGATATTCGGCAATGAGGCGACGGGACTTCCGGCGGAATTCGCGGGATACGGACAGCCCGTACGCATTGAACAGACCGAGTTCGTCGATTCACTTAACCTGACGATCGCCGCGGGAATAGGAATGTACGTGTTTGCTCAGGAAAAGTGATCATTTTCCTTGACAAAGCATTTCATTTACTTAAACTTATATATAGGGGCTGAAGTGAGCCTCAAATAACTATATATAGGGGTTTTCAAGATGAAGTGTCCTTATTGCGGAGATGAAAATACCAGAGTTATCGATTCGAGACCTGCCGAAGACGGCGATTCCATCAGACGCCGCCGTCAGTGTGACGCCTGCAACAAGCGTTTCACCACGTATGAGAAGGTTGAGACGATCCCTGTTTTTGTCATCAAAAAGGACAATACGCGTGAGGCATACGACCGCGCGAAGATCGAGAAGGGCATCATGCTTTCCGTCAGGAAGCGCAGCGTGCCGCTCGATAAGATCACCGATATGATCGATGATATCGAGAACACGATCTTCAACATGGACACGAAGGAGATCCCTTCATCCGTGATCGGCGAGCTGATCATGGACAGGCTCCAGAAGCTCGATCAGGTAGCCTACGTTAGATTCGCGTCGGTTTACCGTGAGTTCCAGGATGTTGATACTTTCATGGCCGAGCTCCAGAAGATCCTCACGAGGAACGAGAAGTAATTATCAGAAAATTTAAAATATTTCATTGACATAATTAGACTTCTGTGATAATCTGTTCGCATACAGATGAAACAGAAGTCTATTTTTCTTAAATTCTGAAAACATCTTATTATTTCTAATGAGTTTTCCTTACCATGTATTCCTTTCTGAGGGGGCAGAATGTACAGCAGTGTTTTAAGTGCCGCGGTCTACGGGATCGAGGCACAGATAATCAATTGTGAGGCGGATGTCAGTGACGGACTGCCTCTGTTCAATATGGTCGGATTCCTCGCGAGTGAGGTCAAAGAGGCGCGGGACAGGGTGCGTACGGCCATGAAGAATTCGGGCTTCGGGATGAGGCCGAAGCATATTACGATCAACCTTTCACCCGCGGATATGCGAAAGAGCGGCACGGGCTTTGACCTGCCGATCACGATCGCGGTAATGGCAGCTGCCGGGATGATCCCGGAGGAGAGGCTCGAAGGGCTTCTGATCGTGGGAGAACTGGGCCTGGACGGAGAGATAAAGGGCATTCCGGGCATTCTGCCGATCGTGCTCGCGGCGCGCGAAGCAGGGATACAAAAGGTGATAGTCCCCAAAGAAAACGCGCCTGAGGCGGGTGTGGTGCAGGGCGTGGAATGCTTCGGGTGTGAGAGCCTTGCACGGCTCGTGGAATTCCTGTATGGGAGCGCGGATGAGCTTGAACCGGTTCATGTGGACATCGGTGAGGTGTTCTTACAGCAGGATCATGAGATGATACCGGATTTTTCAGAGGTCGCGGGACAGGCAGCGGCGCGGAGGGCCGCGGAGATAGCCGCGTCGGGACAGCATAATCTTCTTTTGTCGGGGCCGCCCGGAGCAGGGAAGACGATGATCGCGAAGCGTATGCCCGGGATCATGCCGACATTGAGTTTTGACGAGAGCATGGAACTCACGAGAATATACAGCGTCGCCGGGAAGCTCGGAGGCGGAAAGAGCCTGGTCACACGCAGGCCTTTCAGGAGCCCGCACCATACAGCCACGATCAATTCCGTGATTGGAGGAGGGCAGTATCCGAGGCCGGGCGAGGTAAGCCTTGCGGTCAACGGGATACTGTATCTTGATGAGCTGCCCGAGTTTTCGCGAGAGGTGATCGAGGCCCTCAGGCAGCCCCTGGAGGATAAGGAAGTGCATATATCCAGGCTGTCGGCTTCTTATACATATCCGGCGGGATTCATGCTGGTGGCGTCGATGAATCCCTGCCCCTGCGGCTATTATCCCGACAGGAACCGGTGTACCTGCACCTCGAGCATGATAAACCGCTACAGAAGGCGGATCAGCAGGCCTATCCTCGACAGGATCGATCTCTGCGTGAATGTCGAGGAGATTGAGTACAAAGCGCTCAGCACGATCGGGCAAAACGAGTCCAGCGAAGCGATACGGGAGAGGGTGGAACGGGCCCGCCGCATACAGGAAGCGCGCTACCGCGGACTGGAGATCAACTTCAATTCGCAGCTGACGGGCGCTGAGATCATGCGGTTCTGCGAGCTGGAAAAGGAAGAGAAGAAGCTGATGGAGAGCGCGTTTGAGTCGATGAACCTGAGCGCGCGCGGATACCACAGGATCCTGAGAGTGGCGAGGACGATCGCGGACATGGCCGGATCGGAACGGATAAGGAGCGAACATCTTGCGGAGGCATTGGGGTACCGTATGGGGATCGCGGGGATGGATGAAATACTGCAGTGAGAAAGGATAACGATCAGTCACAGGGAAATATGTGGATCTTGGAACGCAAATGAAGGAAGAAAGCAGAGAGAAAGAGGAATACTGGCTTTTTCTGGCAGGAATAGATTTTTTGACGGAGGAAGAAACGGACAACCTGATCGGGTATTTCGGCGGAGTAAAAGAAGTGTTTGGGGCGAGTGAGGGTGAACTGTTTTCAGCAGGAGTTCTCAGTTCACATTCCCTGGAACAGATGATCGTACGCAGGAGAGGTTATGATCCGCATGAGGAATACGAAAGGCTTAAGAAACGCGGGATTGGCTTTGTCAGCAGGGAGCATCCGCTTTATCCTGAACGTTTGAGGCAGATCGCGGGCGGACCGATTGGGTTGTTCTATAAAGGGAATCTGCCGGAGAGCGGAAGACCTGCGGTTGCCGTGATAGGAAGCAGAGGATGTACGCCTTACGGAAGGGAACTGGGAATCCGTTTTTCCGAAGAACTGGCTAAACTGGGGATCGATATTATCAGCGGGATGGCGGCAGGTATAGACGGGCATGCGCACAGGGGCGCGCTTGCGGGGCGGGGGAAGACCTACGCGGTATTGGGCTGCGGAGTCGATATATGTTATCCGGCGGCGAACCGGGATATTTATGAGAGGATACCGGAGAATGGCGGGCTGATCTCGGAATATGCACCGGGGACTCAGGCGCTTCCGGCGCATTTTCCCCTGCGGAACCGGATCATCTCGGGACTTGCGGACGGAATACTTGTGGTCGAGGCCAGGGAGAAGAGCGGAACCGGCATCACAGTAGAAATGGGACTCGAACAGGGGAAGGACATTTACGCGATCCCGGGGCGTATCGGAGATAAGCTCAGCGACGGCTGCAACAAGCTTATACGGCAGGGCGCGAGGCTTGTGACTTCTCCTGAAGATATTGTCGCCGAGATGGCGCATTCGTACGGGTATCTGGTCGATCGTGAGGGGCCGCAAAAAAGCTCGTACCGGAAGAAGATCAAAGGTCTGACATCCGATCAGGCCATGGTGCTGAAACTTCTCGATCTTCAGCCGAAAAGTACCTCGGAGCTTTCATTCCGCACAGGGCTTGATTTCTCCCAGATCATGTCGATACTGACCATGCTGGAACTGCGCGGACTGGCAAGAAGTACGGGGGACGGGCGATTTACCGCAAGCGGGCTGAATTAATACCATTTTGGCGTGCGCGGCACCGCTTTTATATTTTTTGCTTGCATACCAATAGAAAAAAGAGTATGCTAATGAACGCTTAAAGTTAAGTGGAGGCAAGCAGAGTTGTGCGAAGCACATACTGCGAGTGACCGCAACGCAGTGGAGGTTTTTTAGGGATGGCAAAGAATCTGGTAATCGTGGAGTCGCCGGCCAAGGCGAAGACCATAAAGAAGTTCCTTGGCACGGGATATGAAGTGATCGCATCGAACGGACATGTGCGCGATCTGCCCAAGAGCAGCATGGGAATAGATGTGGAGCATGACTTCGAACCTAAATATATAACAATTCGCGGAAAGGGCACGCTTCTTGCGGATATCCGCAAAGAAGTAAAGAAGGCGGACAAGATCTATCTCGCAACGGACCCTGACCGTGAGGGAGAGGCTATTTCGTGGCATCTGTATGAATTCTTCAAGCTGGGCGAGAAGAACTGCAGCAGGATCACATTCAACGAGATCACAAAGAACGCGATCAAGAATTCCATCAAGCAGGCAAGGGACATTGACATGGACCTTGTTGACGCTCAGCAGGCAAGACGTGTCCTGGACCGTCTTGTGGGATATAAGATCAGCCCCCTTCTGTGGGCGAAGGTCAAGTCAGGTCTTTCGGCCGGAAGAGTGCAGTCTGTCGCGCTTCGCATCATTGCCGACAGAGAGGCGGAGATCGCCGCGTTTGTTCCTGAGGAGTACTGGTATATCGATGCTGAGATGAACGGCCCCGCAGGCAAGCATTTCAAGGCGCATCTGACAGGCAAGGACGGAAAGAAAATAGACATTTCATCGGAAAAGCAGGCCAAGGCAATTCAGAAGGCTCTTGAAGGCGCCGCTTTTACGATCACGGATATCAGGCACGGAGAGCGCAGACGCAAGGCGCCGCTTCCGTTCACTACAAGTACGCTGCAGCAGGAGGCTTCGAAACTCCTGAACTTCTCAACGCAGAAGACCATGCAGCTTGCCCAGCAGCTCTATGAGGGCGTGGATGTAAAGGGACACGGCACCATCGGTCTCATCACATACCTGCGTACAGATTCCACGCGTATCTCGGAAGAAGCCGACAAGGCCTGCAGAGATTATATCGAGGGCGCGTTCGGAGCGAAGTACCTCGCGGCAAAGGCTGCCGAGGCTAAAAATGAGAAGAAGATCCAGGACGCTCACGAAGCGATCAGACCTTCTTATGTGGAACTGACTCCCGACGAAGTAAAGGATTCGCTGCAGCGCGACCAGCTGAGATTATATAAGCTCATCTGGAGACGTTTCGTGGCGAGCCGCATGGAGCAGGCAGTTTACGATACGGTCAATATAAAGCTTGACGCGGCAGGCTATAATTTCGCGGCAGGCGCTGCTTCGCTGTCATTTGACGGCTTTATGTCGGTTTATAAGCTTGATGATGAGCAGAGCAGGGAAGAGGACAATAAGGATCTTTCCTGGATCACCAAAGACACAAAGCCCGTATGCAAGGGTATTGAGGCTGAGCAGCATTTTACACAGCCGCCCGCGCATTTTAACGAGGGCTCTCTCGTTAAGACACTCGAGGAGCTCGGGATCGGACGTCCCAGCACATATGCTCCTACAATTACGACAATTATCGCGCGCCATTATGTGGCGAGGGAAAATAAAAATCTCTACATCACCGAGCTCGGAGAGGCTGTCAACAACATCATGACAAAATCCTTCCCGGGTATTGTGGACGTTAACTTCACGGCGACCATGGAAGGCCTGCTCGATGCTGTGGGAAACGGCGAGGTTAAGTGGAAGACCGTTATCGAGAATTTCTTCCCCGACCTTGAGACTGCGGTTGAAGCCGCGAACAAAGAACTTGAAAAGGTTAACATTAAGTACGAAGAGTCCGATATAATATGTGACCAGTGCGGCAGCCGCATGGTCATCAAGTACGGACCGCACGGAAAGTTCCTTGCATGCCCGAACTTCCCCGATTGCAGGAATACAAAGCCTCTGATCGAGAAGACCGGACAGAAGTGCCCGAAGTGCGGCACCGGCGACGTGCTGATCATGAAGACAAAGAAGGGCAGAAGATTTTACGGATGTTCCAATCATCCCGACTGCGATTTTGTCTCATGGCAGAAGCCGGATGTTCCTGTTGTCGAAGAACAGTCTTGAATTGTATCTGCAATTTATAAATAATTGCGCAAATTTGAATAGTTTCTATTGCATTTTCAAAACAATCTGTGCTAATATGTAAATTGTATCCAAATGATTGTTTTGCATGGGGGATTATTTAAATGAGCGTACAATTGCTTGACAGAACCAGAAAGATAAACAAGCTTTTACACAATAACAGTTCTCATAAAGTTGTGTTTAACGATATTTGTCTTGTTCTCGGTGACATTCTTGAATCGAACATTCTTGTTATCAGCAGAAAGGGCAAGATCCTCGGTATCAAGAACAGGAACGACATCACTCCTATTCAGGAGCTCATTAAGGATTCGGTCGGCGGACATATCGATCCCGAACTTAACGAGCGCCTGCTTAACATTCTCTCCACAAAGGAGAACGTTAATCTCGAAACACTGGGTTTCGAAGGCGATAACATCGGTGATTATGTGGCTATCATCACACCCATCGATATCGCGGGAGAAAGACTCGGAACGCTGTTCCTTTACCGTTCCGGCAGCAACTTCAACATCGACGACATCATTCTGAGCGAGTACGGCACCACCGTGGTAGGCCTGGAGATGAT